>DAHUXU010000015.1 GCA_027307005.1 Gemmatimonadota bacterium | reverse complement strand
AAGTCTCTCGCATAAATCCGGTGCACGCGCTCCGCCAGTGCCGGCGTGAACGTCGCTTCAGCCAGATGTGCGGCGTCGTTTTCGCGTGGAAATTTCTCCGGCGGCTCGCGCCGCGCGCGCTGATAGAGCAATGCGATGGTTGCGGACAGATTCTCGGTTTGGCCGATGTGCGTGAAGCGCAGCGCGTCAGGAAACGTGAGGTCCACCTGGCGGCGCCAATGCGCATCGCTCGTCCGCCCGATCGTACGCTCGACGTGCGCCACGAACTCGGCCAACTGGATCGGCTGCTTGACGCCGAGAGGCGGCGAGGCACCGCGCACGGCGAAGTACACGTCTTCCGTGGTCGGTTCGCAAAGAAAAACTTTGTCACGCCACGCCGACACGAAGCGCGTATACGGGTTTCGCACGACGGTAAAGCGCAAGACGTCGTCATCCTCGAGCAGCTCGCGTTGGGCAGCGTCGTCGAGCTCGAGCAGGGATGGCAGCGGCGCGTTCGCGCGCGAATGCACGAACATGCGCCGCTTGGTCTGACGACTCAACTGTGGATAGAGGGTGAGCGGCGCGGAGCCATACAGGTCGCGCAGGACAATCTTGAGGACGGTGCACGCCGCTTTCGGAACTTCGAGGTAGATGAATCGGTCTTTCAGGTTGGCGAAGGATCCGTACGCAAGACGTTTTTCAACCGCCGTCGGATCGAATCCCGGGACAGAATCCAGTATGCGCGAAACTGCATACCCGTGAGCCATTCACGCCTCCCGCCGCACTGCCGAGCCAGGTTACACATGAAATCGGTTTCGGGATAAAGTACGCCGCAAGACTGAGGCCGCCAGCCGCGGCTCACGGAAATCCTTAGCGCGCGCTAATCGTCCGCGCATTCATCGCGGGAGAGCTTTCGCCTAACTGCCGGTCGGCCGCGGCGGGTCAGCTCGATGCCGCATGCGCCAATCGTCGGCGTCGAAACAAATGTCGGCCGCATTCTTCGGGACGCAGCTGACCCGACGGCGGCATCACGCCACCGTTCAATCGGCAAGCCACCCTTGCGCTCATTTCGGTGTCGAACCATTGATCTCTGACCCACCGCGCACACGAGAGTCGCTCCCGACATGATCTCAGACTTCCCCGGCCCCGCTCCCATGCCCGCCTCCAAGTCTCGCCCCCTCGCTTCGCGGGCAACTACTGATTGGTGGAGCGCATTCCGTCAGGACCTTCGCTACACGATACGCGGCCTGCGAAACTCAGCCGGCTTCACGGCCGCCGTGATCGTCACGCTCGCACTCGGCATCGGGGCCAACTCGGCGATGTTCTCGATCGTCGACCGGCTGCTGTTCCGGCCGCCGGCCATGCTGCGCGATCCGGACCTGACGCACCGGGTGTACCTGGCGAGTACGTACCGTGGCAAAGAGAACGTCAATAGCGGCGTCCAGTACGCGCGTTACACGGACCTCACCAACTGGACGAAGTCGTTCAGCCGCACCGCGGAGGTGACGGAGGACAAGCTGGCGATCGGCACCGGCGCGAGCGCGCGCCAGATGCAGGTGGGGGTAGTGAGCGCGAGCTTCTTCGGCTTCTTCGACGCCCCGCCCGCGCTCGGCCGCTACTTCACGGTGGCCGAGGATCGTCCGCCTAACGGAACGCCGGTGGCGGTGATCACGTACCCGATGTGGCAGACGCACTTCGGCGGCTCGCGCGGCGTCTTGGGCAAGCCCATCCAGATCGGCGCCACGACCTACACGATCATCGGCGTGTCGCCTGCCGGATTCTCCGGTCTGTGGGAGAGCGATCCCCCGGCCGCGTTCATTCCCATCTCCGCGTACGGCCACGAGGTCAGCGCCAGCCTGCCGCTGCCGGGAGAAGAGTGGTGGACCACGTACCATTGGACCTGGGCATCGATGATCGCCGAGCGAAAGCCTGGCGTGACGCCGGCGGCGGCGAACGCCGATCTGACGCAGGCGTACGCGCGCAGCTATCAGGCGGCATTGGCCGCGTCGCCCCGCCTGCAGTCGATGGTGCTGACGCGACCGCATGCATTCGTCTCGTCGATCCTCAGCAGCCGCGGGCCTGACGAATCGAACACCGGCAAGGTGGCGATGTGGATCACGGGCGTCGCCATCATCGTGTGGCTCATCGCCTGCGCGAACGTCGCCAACCTGTTGCTCGCGCGCGCGCTGCGCCGGCGGCGGGAGATTGCCGTGCGGCTCGCGGTAGGCGTGAGCAGCGCCCGGCTTGCGTCGCAGCTGTTCACAGAAAGCATCGTCCTCGCCTTGGCCGGCGGCGTGATCGGCATCGCGATCGCACAGTGGGGCGGCGCCCTGCTGCGTGCGCAGCTGCTCTCCGGCACGTCCAAACCCGCCGTCGTGACCGACGTGCGCACGCTGCTCTACGCCGGCGCCGCAGCACTGGTGGCCGGTCTTCTCACGGGCCTCGCACCCATCGTGCAGACGCGCCGCGCCAATCTCGCCGGCGACCTCAAGGCGGGCATCCGCGAGGGCACGTATCAGCGGTCTCGCTTGCGGGTCGGACTGCTCGTGTTCCAGGGCACCCTGTCCGTGGTGCTGCTCGTCGGCGCCGGCCTCTTCGTGCGCAGTTTGCGCAACGTGCAGGACATGCCGCTCGGCTATGACGTCGAGCACGTCGCCGCGGTCGACTTGCAGATGCGCGGCGTGAAGCTCGACAGCGCACAGAACATCGCGCTGCGCCGGCGCCTGCTCGAGGCCACGAGCTCGATTCCCGGCGTGGTCAGCGCGACGCGGCAGGTGACGATGCCGTTCTGGAGCGAGTGGAACGAGTCGCTGTTCGTCGCCGGCATCGACTCGGTCGACAAGTTAGGCGCGTTCGACCTGAACGCCGTGTCACCCAGCTATTTCAAGACCATGGGCACACGCATCATCGCCGGTCGGCCGCTCACCGAGGCAGACCGCGATGGCGCGCCGCGGGCCATGGTCGTGAGCCAGGCGATGGCGAGCACCTTGTGGCCGGGACGGTCGGCCATCGGGCAGTGCGTGAAGCTGAACGCCGATACCGTGCCGTGCACGTACGTCGTCGGCGTAGCGGAGAACATCAAGGAGCGCGCGCTCGACAACGATCCCGGCCTCTACTATTACA
This sequence comes from Gemmatimonadota bacterium, assembly GCA_027307005.1. GTDB lineage: Bacteria > Gemmatimonadota > Gemmatimonadetes > Gemmatimonadales > Gemmatimonadaceae > JADGGM01. The sequence continues at coordinate 2,026 of DAHUXU010000015.1, read as the reverse complement.
TGTCGATCGACCAATTCCGTCCGGAGATGGGCGGCTTGTTCGTGCGCACGCGAGGCCCCGCGGCGAATTACCAGGAGACGATCCGGCGCGCGCTGCAACCCATCATGCCGGGGTCATCGTATCTCGTGGTCACGCCGTTCACGCAGGTGTTTGGCGACGAGACGCAGTCCTGGCGGCTCGGCGCGACGATGTTCGTCGTGTTCGGCATCCTGGCGCTCGTGCTCGCGGCCATCGGGCTCTACAGCGTGATCGCCTACAACGTTGCCCAACGGACCCACGAGCTCGGCGTCCGCGCTGCGTTAGGCGCGCGGATGTCGGACCTGGCGCGGCTGGTGGTGCGGGAGGCCATGCAGCTCACCGTGATCGGCGTCCTGCTCGGGGCGGGGATCGCGCTCTTCGTGGCCCGCTGGGTCGCCCCGCTGCTCTTCCACGAATCGCCGCGCGACCCCTGGGTGTTCGGACTCGTCGCCGCCGTCTTGCTCGCCGTCGCCGGGGTCGCCAGCTTCATGCCGGCCCAGCGCGCCGCGCGCGCGGATCCCATGCACGCGCTCCGATCGGACTAACCGCATGGCGGCTGCGCCGGACGCGAGCGCGAGGGGAAACCCGCCCGAGTGCATGCGCGTAGGGAGAGGCATGAGGCCGCCACCTTCCTCGCCACCCCGGTCGCCGCCATGGATCCCGACGTCATCGAGCTCGCACAGGTTCTCGCCATCGTCGGTACGTTTTCGCTGGTCATGATCGGCGCCATTGTCGTCGGCATGAAGCTGCTCAAACGCCCGCCGCGCGAGCGTCCACCGTTGGACGACACCAGGCTCGAGCATCTCGAGCAGGCGGTCGACGCGATCGCGATCGAGGTCGAACGCATTTCGGAAGCGCAACGCTTCGCCACCAGACTCCTCACCGAGCGGCACGCCGACGCGCACACCGCCGCTGAACCAATCGCCATTCCTCGCCGAGACGCGTAGGCATTGCGGGTGTCGCGTCGCCCGGGATAAGGTACTGCCGCCGGCGTTTCCTGTACCTCAATCCACACATCGTCCAATCGAGGTTGTCCATGGTGTGCTGCCGTTGTGCACGGTATTCGACCGCGCTCGTCATCGCCGCCTTCGCCGCCCTGCCGGCGGCCGCCCAGTCAGCGCCTAACACCCTCACGCCGCGCGAGCAGGCGGACGGCTGGACGCTGTTGTTCAACGGCAAGACCACGGCGGGCTGGCGCGGGTACAAGCAGCAGACGATGCCCGCCGGCTGGTCCGTGCTGGACGGGACGCTCACCAAGAGCACGGAGACGGAGGACATCGTCACGGCGCAGCAATACGGTGATTTCGAGCTCGACCTCGACTGGAAGATCGGCACGGGCGGCAACAGCGGAATTTTTTATCGCGGCACGGAGGAGTACGACCACATCTACTGGAGCGCGCCGGAGTTTCAGCTGCTCGATGACGCGAACGCGCCGGACGGTAAGAGCCGTCTAACGGCGGCCGGCTCGGACTACGCGCTCTACCCGTCGCCCGCGGGCATCGTGAAGCCGGCCGGGCAGTGGAACACGACGCGCATCATCGTCAAGGGTGCGCACGTCGAGCATTGGCTGAACGGCAAGAAGCTGCTGAGCTACCAGCTGTGGAGTCCGGCCTGGGCGGCGAGGGTGAAGAAGAGCAAGTTCGCGCCTTACGCAAATTACGGAATGGCGAAACAGGGATATATCGGGATTCAGGGCGACCATCCGGGGACGCTCGCGCTGCGGAACATCAAGATCAGAGCGCTGCACTGAACCGGCGGCTTCCGCACAACGCTTTCTTGATGCGCGGGCCCGCCGGGCGTGGCGGCCATCCCGCACGCGGCCGCGGCGGGTCGCGACGCGCGTGTGGCTAACGGAACGCGGCAGATGTTTGCGAACGCGTCTGGCGTCGACGCTGTCGCCGGGGGAGCGCCATGTGGTGGATGCATCTGTTGGGCTGGGTCGCGATCGTCGCGGCCGCATTCCACGCCGTGCGGATGTGGCAGCTCGATTTTCGGCTGCAGCGGCTGC
>DAHUXU010000007.1 GCA_027307005.1 Gemmatimonadota bacterium | reverse complement strand
CGCGGCACGAAGCTCGTCGGCGCGCCGCGCGACATCGCTCGTCCTGACCGCGCCGCCGAGGCGTTGGGCAGCGGCGCCCGGGCGCGGCGAATACGGGAAGACGTGCAGGCGCGTGAACGGCAGCGACGCAACGAGGCGCATCGTCTCGCGATGGTCGTCTTCGCTCTCGCCCGGGAAGCCGGCGATCACGTCGGCGCCCAATCCGAACACCGAGGCATCGCCGACGATGCGCTCGATGGCGCGCGCATAGGTAGCGGACGTGTACCAATGGCGCCCCATGCGCTTGAGCACGCGGTCGGCGCCCGACTGGAGCGGCGCGTGCAGGTACGGCACGAGCCCGCCATCGCGCGCGCGCAGCCGGTCGCCGAGACGCGCATCGACCTCGGTCGCCTCGACGGACGACAGCCGGAATCGCGCGTTGGGCACGGCGCGCACGAGCACCTCGACGAGCGCGCCTAACGACGAGCCGGCGTCCCGCCCGAACGACCCGATGTGCACGCCGGTGAGCACGATCTCGGCGTGGTGCTCGGCCAACCGCTCGGCCTCGGCGACGAGATCGGGCACGGGCCGCGAGCGATTCGCGCCGCGGGCCAGGGTGGTCGCGCAGAACGTGCAGTGCTCGTCGCAGCCGTCCTGGATCCGGAGCAGCGCGCGCGTGCCCGTCTGCCGCGCCGGCGGCGCGCCGCGCGGCGCCGCAACGCCCAACGCCGCCGCGACCTCGGCGCCGCGCGCGCCCGGAATCACCCGGGTTACGTTAGGCAGCGCCCCGATGGCGGCCGGGTCGCGCGCGGACGCGCAGCCCATCACCACCGTCGCAATACGCGGCCGCAGGCGTGCGACGCGCCGGACCGCGTGGCGCAGATCCGCCTCCGCCGCCGCCGTCACGGCGCAGCTGTTGAACACCGCCGCGTCCGCATCGCCCGGATCGGACACGAGGTCGGCGCCGCCCGCCTCGAGCAGCGCGCGCACCACTTCGCTGTCGTAGTGGTTGGCGCGGCATCCGAACGTCTGCACGTAGACTTTCACGGCTGGCCTAACTGCGCTCCCCGGCCGGCGCCGGCACGTGCGTGCGCGGCGGCACGCAGGGCAGCACGATGTGGAAGTGGCTGCCCCGCCCTTCCGTGCTCTGCACCCAGATTTTTCCGCCGTGCGCTTCCACCGCCATCTTGCAGAACGTGAGGCCGAGCCCCGAGCTCCGGACACGCGGCGTCTCGGGCCGTTTGACCCGCTCGAAGCGCAGGAAAATGATCTCGTGGTACTCGGGCGGAATCCCGGGACCGTCATCCGCCACCGTGAACAGGACGCCGCCCGAAGCGTCGCGCCGTCCGGTGAGCGAGATGGACACGCCGCGCGGGCCGTGCGTGAGCGCGTTCTGGATCAAATTGCCGAACACGCGACGGAGAAGCCCGAGGTCGCCCTGAAACACCGGCGCCTCATCGCTCGCATCCACCGATACGCGCGCACCGTCCTGTCGAAAGCGCATCGCCCATTCGTCGGACACGGCGATGAGGAAGGCGCGCGGCGCCAGCGGCTGGAGCTCGAGCGATACCGCGGCTTCCTCGAGCCGCGCCACCTCGAGCAGATCCTCGATCAGCGCCAGCAGGTCTTCGGCCTTGCCCTCGGCGTCGCCTAACGCACGCCGCATCTCGGCCGAGTAGGCGCCGAAGTCGCCGTCGAGCGCCATCTCGAGCG
>DAHUXU010000001.1 GCA_027307005.1 Gemmatimonadota bacterium | reverse complement strand
CCCTGCGCGTTGCGCACATTTGCACTGAGCTGCGCAGTCTGCCTTGGTTGGATCGACACTGATGCCGGTGACACGATCACTGTGTCGGGCTCGAGTGGCGATACGGTGAGGTCTGCGGTAGAGCTGACTCCTTCAGAGGTGGCCGTGATGGTCGCGGTGCCCTGTGCGACGCCGGTCACCACGCCTGACGAAGAGACCGTAGCCACGGGCTGATTGCTGCTCGACCATGTAATAGTACGACCCGAGAGCGCATTGCCACTGGCGTCACGCGGTGTCGCGACGAGTTGGAGGACGTCACCGACCAGAATATTGGCGCTCGATGGCGTGAGCTGGACCGATGCGACCGCTGGCGGCATGACGTTCACAGACGCCGTGCCGACCTTCGAGTCGCCCTGGGCGATGATTTGGGTGGAACCAATCTTTTTGGTGGAGACGTTGCCGCTCCCGTCGACCACAGCGATTGTCGTGTCCTGGCTGGACCACGTGACGGATTGCCCCGAGACGGGATCGCCGGAGTTGTCTACGGCGACGGCTTGGAACGACACGTGGCCGCCCAGCGGCACGCTGGCGGCAGTGGGCTGCATCCTGATAGCAACGACCTCGCTAGGGAGGTCAAGCTGCGGTGAGGATGTGTCGAGACACGCGGCAGCGGCGAGCGTGAGGATGAGCACGGACGCTGATGTTACGCCGAGATGGGGACGCATGCCAAACCCCTCCGTGAAGGATCCGTTCGGCGGCCCGACTGGCGTGACGCGTCTCAAGACGCGCGGTAGCCTCGTAGCTTTGCGTCGCCGGCTTTCGCCGGGTTTGCCCTTGTCGCGGCCCCTCGGTGAGGGGTCGTGCGATCATGCCTCGTTTCGATTGTGTACTTGGAGATGCTCTCCGGAGACGCCTGTTATTTGGTCGCGTAACTATAAGGAAATTCACATAGTTACAGAGTGAAATCGGCGGGAGAAAATGTTACGGCGGACACGAATTGTTGCACGGACAGGAAACGATGATCAGACCGGCGTGATAAGACGCGTTGCGTGCGATCGTCTTTGCGATGCGATAACGGGTCTCGCCCCTGGCGATTCATGGCGAGTCATGACATCGTGCGGTCGCGACATGCGTATGGTTCGGAACGCATCACGACCACGACGTCCTCAGTCCCCGTTTTCACCCGAACCCCGTGTCTCACATCGCGCCGCAATGGTGTGATGTCCGCTCCGATGACTCCACGCGTTCTTTTCGTCGGAAATTTCCTGTCGAGCTCGAGAGCGAGCCTGACGGTGGGCGAAGCGTTGGCTGCGCGACTGGCGTCACTGGGCTGGACGACACTCACGACATCCGGGAAGCGAGCTCGTATGGCGCGGCTCGCCGACATGGTGGCCACGGTCTGGCGCCGACGAGCCGACTACGACGTGGCCGTGGTCGACGTTTACTCGGGTGCGGCCTTCGTTTGGGCCGAGGCGGTGACGGCGACGCTGCATGCGGCGAAGCGACCGTACGTCGTGACGCTGCACGGCGGTAATTTGCCTGCGTTCGCGTCGCGTTGGCCGCGGCGGGTTCGGCGCCTGCTGCGTGGCGCGCACACGGTGACGACGCCATCCGTGTATCTGCGCGACCGTTTGCGACACGTGCGCGACGATCTCACCCTCGTGCCGCATGCGATCGAGCTCGGCTCGTATCGATTTCGCGACCGAACGCGCGCGGCGCCACGGCTCGTCTGGCTGCGCGCCTTTCATCGCGTCTACAATCCGATGATGGCCGTGCAGGCGATTGTTCGCCTAACGCCGGAGATGCCGGACGTCCATCTGACGATGGTCGGTTCTGACGCCGGCGACGGCACGTTCGCCTCGACGCGAGACGCGATCGCGGAATCCGGGCTGGGCAATCACATCGAGGTGCGCGGTGGAGTGCCCAAGGCGGATGTACCCTCGGTGCTCGACAAGGCAGACATCTTTCTGAATACGAGCACCATCGACAACACGCCGGTTAGCGTGATCGAGGCGATGGCCTGCGGATTGTGCGTCGTGAGCACGTCTGTGGGGGGCATTCCTGATCTGCTGTGTGACGGGCACGACGGTCTCCTCGTGCCGAGTGGTGATGCGGACGCGATGGCTAACGCGGTCAAGCGCATTGTCGCGGAGCCGGACGTGTCGCGAGCCTTGTCGCGATGCGCGCGGGCCCGAGTGGAGGCCTTCGATTGGAGCGCGGTGCTGCCGCGGTGGGCATCGATTCTCGACAACGTCGCGGCCGCCCACGCGTGAACCGCCGTCTGCTCGGTCTCTATCATCGCTTGCCGACGCCGGCGCGTAACGCGGCGGCGGCGATGCGGGGGCTGTACCTCCGCGCCTGGCGTTACGGTCCGGAGACAGATCGCATGGCAGATGAAGCGATCGAACGGGAGCAGTGGAGTGCAGCGCAATGGAGCGAGTGGCGCGCCGAGCGTCTGTCCGCGCTGCTCGAGCG
>DAHUXU010000713.1 GCA_027307005.1 Gemmatimonadota bacterium | reverse complement strand
CAGCACCTTCACCGTCTCGCCTTCGTACGCGTCGAAGGACTTGCTCGTGCCCTTGGGGACGGCGATCTCGTGCCCATCCTCGAAGCGCAGAATGACGGCCGGATGCTCGTTGTTCGTGTAGTGCTTGCGGAGCTTTTTTGGTGGCGTCGGCATAAGAGTGGTTGGGGAGAGGGACCAAACTACTGTCGCGCGTGCAGCCTCACAATAGAGAGCGGCACAAGTGCGCGCGCCGGAGCCCGCTCGCTCGCCGCGCATTGGACCGATGCGGCGCGCACTCGGATGATGCGGGACGCCGTCTCGCGATCGCGTATTCTTGCGACCGCAACGGCGGAGGGGTCGTGAAGTACGATGACTGGGAGCGCGGCGTGCCGGTCGACATCCGCACCGATCCGATCTGGTCGCTGCGCGTGTATCGCGCCGCGCTCTACGTGGCGGAGCTGGCGTCGCACGACGCGCGGCGGCTGGTAACCAATCCTGTCACGGAAGGAATCGCGGGACGACTGGTCGCGGCGACCGCGTCGATCGGCGCCCAGATCGCGGCGGGGTACAGCCGCATGTCCAGGAACGATCGCGTGCCTTCGTACGAGCTCGCCCTCGGCGCCGCACGGGAAGCGCGCGACTGGTATTTGCGCGCGCGCATCGAGCTCGGCGAAAACGCGGTCAATTCACGCATCGCGACGCTCACGGCCGTGGCGAAAGTGTTGGTGGTGCTCATCGACCGCAGCCGCACGGCACGAGTGCACTGATTCGGGCGCGCCGCGCCTTAGGTGACCACCGAGCTCTTGCCGGCGAACCGCTGCCAGGCACCGCTCTCGAGGATGGATTCCATCGCCTGCACCGCGTCGTCGATCTCGCGGTCGTCGGTATAGAAGTGGGGCGCGACGCGGATGCCGGCATCCGGACGGTAATCGACGAGAATGTCGCGGGCGAGGAGCGCCTGCGCCACCGCGTATCCGTTAGGCACATCGAAGGCCACGGTGCCGCCGCGCCGCGCCGGGTCCCGCGGGGCGTTGACGGGCCATCCGTGCGCGTCGGCAAGCGACACGAGCCGCGCGGTCTGTCGGACGCTCTTGGCGCGAATGGCCTCGATGCCCGCCTGACGCACGATCCGCGGGCCTTCGAGTGCCGCGTACAGCGCCGGAACCACGGGCGTCCCGTTGAGCCAGCGGCTCGCACCGTGGCCGTACTCCATCTCGAGCTCGAATGCGAATGGACGCGCGTGCGCCTGCCAGCCGGTGAGCGCCGGCTCGAGCGCGTCGCGCACGCGCGGCGACACATAGAGGAATGCGCCGCCCGGACCGCCGCACAGCCTCTTGAGCACGCCGCCGGTGAGAAAGTCGACGCCGCTCGCGCGCACGTCCACGGGCATCACGCCAACCGAGTGGAAGGCATCGAGCGACACCAGCGCGCCGGCATCGTGTGCGCGACGACAGATCGCGTCCACGTCCAGGATGTAGGCGGACCGGAAGAGCACGTGCGACACGGCGACCAGGCGCGTGCGCTCGTCGATCGCCGCGAGTACGCGCTCGATGTCGATCCCGATGCCGTCATCGCTGGGCACGCTCACGATGCGCGCGCCTAACCGGGCCGCGAGCTGGTCGTACACGTAGCGCACCGACGGAAAGTCGAGCCCCGTCATGACGATCGTGTCGCGCGGCGGCGTGTAGTCGAGCGCCGACAGCACCGCCGCCTGGGCGAGCGTCACGTTGGGGAACATCGCCACCTCGCCCGGTCCCGCGCCTAACAACGGCGCGATCTCGTCGCCGACGGTGAGCGGCATGCTCCACCATCGGTCGGCCCAGGCGCGAACGCCGCGCTCGTTCCACGATGCGGCGTACTCGGCAAGCCGGTCGGGCACCGCGCGCGGCATCGCCCCGAGCGAGTTGGACACGAGATACGTGACCCGATCGACGATCGGGAATTCGGCGCGATAGGCGAGCAGCGAATCACTCATGGCGTGGGCACCGGCGGCGCGGCGCGCCGATACGGGGCGGTGATGACGAACAGGCACGCCGCGACCAGGATCACCGCCAGCACGACGAGCATCTGATGTACCGGCGAGTGCCAGAGGATCCAGGCGAGCACCACGATCGCGACGTACGGAACGGCGCGACCGCGCGGCATCCGAAACGGCACGCCTGCCTGCTGTACGTCCAGACGTCGCAGCTGAATCGTGGCCGCGCAGCAGACGAGATAGAGCGTGAGCACCGATACGTTGGCGAGCACGGCAAGCGCGACGAACCCGTTCGTCGTCGCCAGACAACCGATAATGGTGCTCTGGACGACGATCGCCACGTACGGCGTGCGGAATTCCGGGTGCACGCGGGCGAACGATTCGGAGAAGAACGGCACGAAGCCGTCGCGCCCGAGCGCGTAGAGCGCGCGCGGCGTGGCGAGCGTCATGCCGCTCACGTTGCCGAACATCGACAGCACCGCCGCCACGGCGACGATGGATGCGCCTAACGGACCGGCGATGCGCGCCGCGGCCGCCGACAGCGGCGCCGCGCTCGCCGCCGCCAGGGCGCCGACGCCGAGCACGCGCTGCGCGATGACCTGCACCGCGATGTAGAGCAGCATGACGGTGATCATCGCGATGGCGAGTCCTCGAGGCACCGTGCGCGAGGGATCGCGCACCTCACCGCTCGGGACGAGCGCGCTCTCCGAACCGGCGAACGCGAAGATGAGAATGGCGACCGTGCCTCCGAGGTCGCCTCCCACGCGAGCCGCCGGCGCCGCTGCCGCCGCGTGCCCGATGAGCGCGCCGGCCACGACGAACGCGAACAGCGGCAGAAGCTTGACCACCGCCATGAGCTCCACCAGTCGCGCGCCGCCGCGCACGCCGCGCACGTTTACCGTGGTGATGAGCACCAGCACCGCCACGAGGAGCAGCGCGCGCGGAATCGGTTGCGCCAACGTCGGCCATAGCACCGCTGCGGAACCGGCGAGCGCACTCATCACAGCCGACATCGCGAACACCGCCATCACCCATAACAGCACACCGCTCAAGAAACCGACGAAGGGACCGAACGCCTGCGACACGTAAGCGTAGGGGCCGCCGGTGAGCGACACGCGGCTGCCGGCTTCGGCAAAGCAGATGAGCACGAGGCTCATGGCCACGGCGCAGATGACGTACGCCACGGGCGCGCGTTCACCCAACGCAGCAGCGGCCGCGGCCGGCAGCACGAAGATGCCGCCGCCGATCATGATGTTGAACGTCGTGGCGGCGAGACCGGTGACGCCGATCGCGCGGACGAGCGTGTGCTCGCCTCCGGTCCGGGATGCGCTCATGGTCGCTCAATGTAGGGCGCTTGGGCGGCGTACGCACGGGCCGCCGCGTCCGCCACGCGCGAGGCGGGCTGG
>DAHUXU010000706.1 GCA_027307005.1 Gemmatimonadota bacterium | reverse complement strand
TTTCTCCTCGACTTTGGTTTTGGTGGTGGTGCATCGGCCATGCGGTCGAGATGGCGCTCGAGCGCATCGATGTGGGTGGACCAGAAGCGCCGGAACTGCGCGAGCCAGTCGTCGACCTCTTGCAGTGGTTCCGGCTTGAGTCGGTACAGACGGCGCTGTGCGTCCACGGTGGACTCCACGAACCCGGCCTCGCGCAGCACGCGCAGGTGCTTGGAGACGGTGGGTTGCGGCATGCGAAGCCGGCGCTCGATGTCTCCCACGGACTGTTCCGACGAGACCAGGAGACTCAGAATCGCGCGCCGGTTCGGCTCGGCGATGACTTCGAACACGGAGTTCATGGATTGAATATACTGGTGGTGGTATATACGTGTCAAGGTATATGCCGAACGCATCGCCCCGCGTCCGCGGGCGCTGCGCTATCCCCTGGGCCGGCCGGCACGCCGCCGGAGCGCCGCCAGGGCGCCTCGGAGCCGAGCGCGGGCGCCTGCGTGCGGAGGCCGCACCTGCGATGCGAGGTCCAGCGCGCCGTAGCGGCCGCCGAGGTCGACGAACCCGCCGGCCCCGCGCTCTCCGTTCGGCATCGCGATCAGAAATTGATTGAACGGCAGTGCGAAGATGGTCGCCCGCATCGCGAGCGCCACGTGCACGGCCGCGGGGCACACGAGGGTCGGTTCGTATGCCGGTCCGTGCTGCCACACGCTCGGACAGAAGTCGTCGCCGCCCAGGAATCCGCCGGCGCGAATCTTCGGTCGCATGGCGATGAGATCGGTGATGATCCCGCGCAGCGTGTGGTCGCCATCGATGTACGCGAAATCGAGCGAGCCGTCGTCGATGGTATCGACGACTTCGAGCGTCGTCCCGCGCATCACCCGTCGGCGCGATGCGGCGAAATCGGTCTTCGCCATCGCTTCCTGCCGGATGGTTTCGAACGTGTCGGTGGCGACGTTGGCGGGTTTGTTCCAGTCGTCGAGATGCCGCCACGGATCGATCATCAGGTACGTGTCGATCGCGGGGCATCCGGCGAGGAGGGCCGCGGCGAAGTCGCCTTTCCATACGCCGACTTCGGCGACGCGCGCGAGTCCGGTCGCGGCCAGAAACGACGTCCAGAGCTCCGCGCGAGAGCTCGATCGGGCGCTCACGTTCGTCAGGAGCGCGCGAACGTCGCCGCCGTCGGCGCTGTGCGTCGGTCGATCGTTGCCAACGGTCGGAGACATGCGGCTCTCGCGAGTGCGGATGGCGAACGATCGACGGACTGGAGGGCGCGCGTCAAGCAGACGCGCCCGGAGGTTGGCAGGTCCTAATCGCCGCCGGCTGCCGGCTGGTCCGTGCCGCTCGCGGTCAGCGCGCGCGTCTTCACCTCCTCCGCCAGCCGCCTAACGAGCTCCTCGACCGGCATCACGTGCGGCTTCTGCTCTCTGCCTAACCGATGCTCGCGCAGCGCCACCGTGCCTGCCGCCGCCTCGCGCTTGCCGACGATGGCCATGTAGGGCGTCTTGAGTCGCTCGGCTTCCGCGATCCGGTAGTTGAGCGTCTGGGCGCGGTCGTCGAGCGACACTCGCAGGCCCGCCTCCTTGGCGCGCGCCGCCACCGCCGCCGCCGCGTCGCGCACCTCGTCCGTGATCGGGATGACGCGCAGCTGCTCGGGCGCGAGCCACAACGGGAACGCGCCGGCGTAGTGCTCGATGAGCCCGCCGACGAACCGTTCCATGGACCCGACGAGCACGCGATGCAGCATCACCGGCCGATGCGGCGTGTTGTCGGCCCCGATGTACTCGAGCCCGAACCGCTCGGGCAGATTGAAATCGAGCTGCACCGTCGGCCCCTGCCACTTTCGGCCGATCGCGTCGATCAGCTTGAAGTCCAGCTTGGGACCATAGAACGCGCCGCCGCCGGCGTCGATGGTGTACGCCTGTCCCCGACGCTCGAGCACCCGCGCCAGCGTCTGCTCGGCGTCGGTCCAGACCTCGGGTGCGCCTAACGCATTGTCCGGACGCGTCGAGAGCTCGACCGTGTACGGATAGCCGAAGGCGCGCAGCATCTCGTCCACCAGATCGAGCAGCCGCTCGATTTCCGTGTCCACCTGCTCGGGCGTACAGAACACGTGCGCATCGTCCTGCGTGAACCCGCGCACGCGCAGCATGCCGTGGAGCACGCCGCTCCGCTCGTACCGGTACACCGTGCCGAACTCCGCGAAACGCAGCGGCAGGTCGCGATACGATCGCTGGTGCGCCTGGTAGATGCAGATGTGCCCCGGGCAGTTCATCGGCTTGGGGCGGTACGCGGCGCCTTCCACCTCCATCGCGCCGAACATGTTCTCGCGGAAGTTGACGAGGTGTCCCGAAATCTCGAACAGCTTCTCGCTCGTGATGTGCGGCGTGTACACGAGGTCGTAGCCGTGGCGCAGAATGAGCTCGCGCTCAAACGTCTCGATCTCGTTCCGGACGATGGCGCCGCGCGGGTGCCACAGAATGAGCCCGGGCCCAACGCGCTGGTCCACCGAGAACAGGTCGAGCTCTTTGCCTAACGTACGGTGGTCGCGCCGCTTCGCCTCCTCGAGGCGGTGGAGGTACGCGTCCAGCTCGTCCTTGGAGAACCAGGCCGTCCCGTAGATGCGCTCCAGCTGCTGGCGATGCTCGTCGCCGCGCCAGTACGCCGCCGCGGTATGCATCAGCTTGATGTGCTTGACGCGCGACGTATCGGGCACGTGCGGCCCCCGGCACAGATCGACGAACGGACCGTCCGTATACACCGAGATCACCTCGTCATCACCGAGCTCGGCCAATCGCTCGAGCTTGAGGGGATCATCGGCGAAGCGACGTTCGGCGTCTGCGCGATTCACTTCCTCGCGCACGAACGAATACTTCTCCTGCGCGACCTTCCGCATCTCATCTTCGAACGCGCTCAGATCTTCGGGCGTGAACGGCTGCTCGACCTCGAAGTCGTAGTAAAACCCGTCCTCGATGGCCGGTCCGAACCCGATCTTGGCGCGCGGCCGCAGACGACGCACAGCGGTCGCCAGCATGTGCGCAGCCGAGTGCCGTAGCACGGCGAGGGATGCGGCATCCTTCTCCGTGAGCACGCGGAATTCCCCGCCGCGCCGTAGCGGCGTGACGAGGTCCTGCACCTCACCATCGACCTGCACGGCGACGGCCGCGCGCAACAGCCCCGCGCCGATGGACGCGACGACGTCGCGCGGCAACGTTCCTGCAGGAACCTGGCGTTCGGAGCCATCGGGAAGCGTGAGCGTGAGCTCGTGGTCGCTGCCGACCTGCGGTTGGGGCGCTATGACGGGCGAACGATCGATCATGTCTCGGTATTCGGGGGATGCGCCGAGCCTCAAGGTCGCGGCGCGAAGCGGGCGCGCCTCTTGCGCTCACGCGTCCGAAGCTTCACGCTAAGTTATCGTTGCGAGTTACCCTCCGCCACAGGTCGCACTATGTCACGGTATCGCATTCGCTACGAGGAGCCGGAGTCCGGCGGAACCTTTGCGAGTCTCGTCATCGGCGCCGTCGCGGGATTCGCCGTCGGCATGATCGTCGCCCAAAAATCGGGCGGCATCGCGGGCATCACGGCGCGCGTGAAGAATCGTTGGGCGGAGCTGGAGGAGAACGAGGGCGACGAGCTGCCCGAGACCGACGCGGCGCGCGAGAGCAGCTTCGATGACGACCTGGACGAAGCCGAGCTCGAAGACGAAGAAGAGCTCGCGGCGGAATACGAGGCGGACATGGCCGCCGACGCCGAAAGCATGGACGAAGCCGACGAAGCCGACGAAGAAGATGCGCACGCCGCGCTCGAGGACGACGTGCTCGAAGCATTCCAGGCCGATTCGACGCTGCGCGAGCGCGCGATCGACATCAGCGCGGTTGGCGATGGCTTGATCGAGCTCTCGGGATGGGTCGACACGGACGACGAATCACATCACGCGGCCGCGGTGGCGCGGCGCGTCGCCGGTGTCGAGTCGGTGGTGAATCGATTGGCCGTGGGCCAAGCAGACGCCGTCGAGCATGCGCGCGACGAGCATCGCGAGCACGGTGCGACGCGGCGTCGCACGGCGGATCGCGACCGCACGAGCGAGGAGCACGAATAGGAGCGGCTCGGCCCCGCTGGCCGCGTGGCTTCGTGTAGATGGGGTGAGGTGCGGCATGCTCTGGGCGAGCAGCACCGCGTCGACCTGATCGGGCTCGTGGCGCCTGCTCGTCGAAGCCACCCCACTCGAATATCTTTCGAGGTCTATGCGCGCAGACCTCGCCCCGCAGTACGATCCCACCCAACTCGACACCGCGCTGTATGCGCGGTGGAAAGCCGCCGGCGTGTTCACCGCCCACGCAGACCGCACGACCCGACTCGGCGGCGATCGCGTTCCGTTCGTCATCGTGATTCCGCCGCCCAACGTGACGGCCGTGCTGCACATGGGTCACGGATTGAACGACACCGTGCAGGACGTGATCGTGCGCTGGCGTCGCATGGCCGGCGACGAAGCGTTGTGGGTGCCGGGCACCGATCACGCGGGCATCGCCACGCAGAACGTGATCGAGCGCCAGCTCGCACAGGAAGGGCGCACGCGCTTCGACCTGGGGCGCGACGCGTTCGTCGAGCGCACCGCGACGTTCGTGACCGAGACCGGCGGCGTGATTCTCAAACAGCTCGAGGCGATCGGCGCATCGTGCGATTGGACGCGCACCGCGTACACGTTCTCGCCCGAATTGTCGCGCGCCGTGCGCGAAGCGTTCGTCCGCCTGTACGACGCCGGCCTGATCTACAAGGGACACCGTGTGATTCACTGGTGCCCCCGCTGCCTCACGTCGCTGAGCGATGAAGAAGCAGAGTTCGCGGACGAGCGCGGCGAGCTGTATCAGATCGCATATCCGGTAGCGGGCCATCCGGATCGGCGCCTCGTGGTGGCGACGACGCGCCCCGAGACCATGTTAGGCGACGTGGCCGTGGCGGTGCACCCCGACGACGAGCGATATCGCGACCTCGTTGGGCAGCACGTGGTGCTCCCGGTGGTGGGCATCGAGATCCCGGTCATCGCCGACCCGTACGCCGATCCCGCGTTCGGCACCGGGGTGGTGAAGATCACGCCGGCGCACGACGCCAACGATTTCGACGTCGGCGTGCGGCACGGCCTGCCCATGCCGGTGGTGCTCGACGAAGTGGGCGCGCTGCGTGAAGGGGCCGATGCGTCGGGCCGCGTGCCCGAGTCGCTGCGCGGACTCGACCGCTTCGATGCGCGGGCACGCATCGTCGAGATGCTGCGCGCGACCGGCCAGCTCGTGAAGGTGGAGCCGCATCAACACGCCGTGCGCCACTGCTACCGGTGCGACACCGTGGTCGAGCCGCGCCTGTCCGACCAGTGGTTCGTGCGCATGGCGCCGCTCGCCAAGCCGGCGCTCGAGGCGCTGCGCGACAAGCGGCTGCGCGTGCTGCCCGAACGATGGGAAGCGGTGTACGTGAACTGGATGGAGAACATCCGGGACTGGAACATCTCCCGCCAACTCTGGTGGGGCCATCGCATCCCCGTGTGGTACTGCGAGGGGTGCGGCGGCGAGCCGATCGTCAGCCGCGAGGACGTCGCGGCGTGTCCCCGGTGCGGCGGCGCCGTGCGCCAGGACGAGGACGTGCTCGATACGTGGTTCTCGTCGTGGCTGTGGCCGCTGTCGACGCTGGGCTGGCCTAACGAAGAGGCGCGCGACCTGGCCGCCTTCTATCCGACCGACGTGCTGGTGACGGCGCCGGAGATTCTGTTCTTCTGGGTGGCGCGGATGGTGATGGCCGGCTGCTTCTTCATGGGCCGCGAGCCGTTCCACACCGTGTACCTGCACGGCACCGTGCGCGACATGCAGCACGTGAAGATGTCCAAATCGTTAGGCAACGGGATCGACCCGCTCGACGTCGTGCAGTCGTTCGGCGCCGACGCGCTTCGCTACACGGTGATCGCGGGGCTCGGGTTGGGCACGGACGTGATGCTCGATCCGACCAACCTCGAGCAGTCGTTCGCGCCGGGGCGCAACTTCGTCACCAAGCTGTGGAACATCGGCCGGTTCATCCTGCAGAACCTGGGCGACGCGCCCGCACCGGCGCTGGCCGACATCGCACCCGGGCGTCTCACGCGCGCCGACGCGTGGATTCTCTCGCGCCTCGACGCCGCCATCGCCGAGTGCGACACGGCACTCGGGCCGGCGCGGCCGGACGCGGCGCGCGGTGGGCGCTGGGCGCCGGGCGAGCTGTACGCGGGACTGCGCTTGAGCGAGCTGGTGGAGGCCGCGCGGCGCTTCGCGTGGAACGAGCTCGCCGACTGGTACGTCGAGAGCACCAAGCCGCGGTTAGGCGGACGCGATGGCGACGTCGCGCGCGCCGTGCTCGTGCACGCGTTCGACGCCGCGCTGCGCCTCCTGCACCCCGTCGTCCCATTCATCACCGAAACCCTCTGGCAGGCCATCGCGCCGCGCGGCGCCGACGAGTTCCTCGCGCGCGCCGCGTGGCCGGTGCGGCGCGCCCGCGACGACGACGCGGCGCGCGAATTCGAGCTGGTCCGCGAAGCGGTCGGCGCGATCCGTCAGATCCGCGCCGAGTACAACATCGCGCCGGGGACGCGCGTCGCTGCGCGCGTCACGGGCGCCCAGGATCGCTCGGCCCGCGTGCTCGCGCACGAAGCGGCGCTCATCGGGCATCTCGCGCGCGCCGACGTGGCCGCGGGCGACGAGCCCGGGAATGGCGAGGCGGCGGCGCACGCGGTGCTGAGCGACGGCTCGCACGTCCGCGTGCCGCTCGCCGGCGCCATCGACCTCGGCAAAGAATGCGGACGGTTGCGCGGCGAGCTCGAGCAGATCGCGTCCCTGCGCGCCGGCATCGAACAGCGGTTGGGCAACGAGCGCTTCGTGACGCGCGCCAAGCCGGACGTCGTGGCCGGCGAGCGGCGGCGCCTCGAGGAGCTCACCACGCGCGCGGCGCAGCTCACGGCCAAGGTGCACACGCTGTGCGGCGGCTGACCGCCGCGCTGGTCCTTGCGTTAGGCGCGTGCGCGCAACCGGGGGCGCCGCCGGGTGGACCGCCGCGCCACGTCGCGGCCAAAGTCGATTCGATCATCCCGGACAGCGGCGCCACCAGGGTGAAGGCCAAGGAAGTCCAGATCCTGTTCGACGAAGTGGTGTCGGAGAAACCCGCCGCGCAGGGCGCGAACGACCTGAGCGCCCTCGCGCTCATTTCGCCGAGCGATGGCGAGGTCCACGTGGGGTGGCACCGCAAACGCCTCACGATCCACGGCAAGCACGACTTCAAGCCGAACACCGCGTACACGGTGACGTTCCTGCCGGGACTCGCCGATCTCCACGGCAACGTCATCAAGACACCGATCACCATCGTGTTCTCGACCGGCGATTCGATTCCCAACACCCGCATCGCCGGCATCGCCTTCGACTGGGTGGCGGGCAAGCCGATCCCGAACGCGATGGTCCAGGCCATCCAGCGGCCCGACAGCACCGTCTATCTCGCGCGCGCCGATTCGTTAGGCGGATTCGTGCTCGCCCATGCGCCCGCGGGCACGTACACCGTGCAGGCCTGGAACGACGCCAACAACAACCGGCTGATCGATCCGCACGAAGTGTGGGACAGCATCCACGTCGTGCTCAAGGACACCGCGCGGCTGGAAATGCTCGCCTTCGCGCACGACACGGTAGCGCCGCGCATCGATCAGTTCTCGATCGTCGACTCGAGCGCGGTGCGGGTGACGTTCGACCGCGCGCTCGACACGGCGCAGAAGATCGACACCGCGTTGTTCGTTGTGAAGCGCGCGGATTCGTCGCTGGTGCCGATCAAAGCTGTCGAGCGCGGGAACGTGTTCGACTCCGTACGCGCGGCGACGATGCCGAAGGACACGACGCACAAGGCTGATACCACCAGCAAGGCCCCGCCGCCGAAGGCGCCGCCCACTCCGCCACGCCGCGGTGTGTTGGGCGGACGAGCTGCGCGAAACCTGCCGACCGCCGACACGACCAAACGCGCGCCGCTGCCCAAGCCGAGCCGGCCGAGTCCGGTGATTGAAGTCGTGGTGATCCTGGCCGAGCCGCTCGAGCCGGGTACATCGTATCGCATCACCGCGCGCGACGCGCGCAGCCTGCTCGGCTACAAGGCGAGCCCGAGCAGGGTGTTCACGATGCCGAAGCCGACGCCGCCATCGACGAAGCCCCAAGCGCGTCCGCCCACGGCAAAGGCGGACACGACGAAGGCGCCGCCGCACAAGCCATGACGGATCCTCGACGCGCGCTGCCAAGCGTGCATACGCTGCTGGACTCGGAGGCGGTGCGTCCGCTGCTCGAGCGCGCGCCGCGCGCGCTCGTCGCGGACGCCGTGCGGGACGCGGTGGAGCACGCGCGCCGCGATCCGGATCGCGCACCGCGCGATCCGGCATCGTGGCGCGCGGCGGTGGATGCGGCGCTCGACGAACGGGAGCGCCGCTCGCTCAGACGCGTGCTCAACGCGACCGGCGTGGTGCTGCACACGAACCTCGGCCGCGCGCCGCTCGCGCGCGCGGCCATCGACGCGATCGCACAGGCCGCCCAAGGCTACTCGAATCTCGAGTACGATCTCGAGCACGGGACGCGCGGCACGCGCTACGTGCATTGCGTCGGGTTGTTGCGCGAGCTCACGGGCGCCGAGGACGCGCTGGTGGTGAACAACGGCGCCAGTGCGATGGTGCTCGCGCTCAACACGTTCGCCGAGGGCGCCGATGCGATCGTGTCGCGGGGCGAGCTGGTGGAGATCGGCGGCAGCTTCCGCGTGCCCGACATCATGGCCAAGAGCGGCGCGCGGCTGGTGGAGGTGGGCACCACCAACCGGACGCATCCGGAGGATTATCGCCGTGCGTTAGGCAGCGCCGATGGGCGCGGCGCGCTCGTCAAGGTGCACCGCTCGAACTTCGCGATCGAAGGCTTCGTCGCCGACGTGCCCGTGCGGGTGCTGGCGCCGCTCGCCGCCGCGGCCGGCGTGCCGGTGTTGCACGATCTGGGGAGCGGGTTGTTCCTGCCGCTGGACGCCTATGGCCTCACGGGCGAGCCGGTGGCGCGCGATGCGGTGCGCGACGGCGCGCCCGTCGTGACGATGAGCGGCGACAAGCTCCTGGGCGGTCCGCAGGCGGGCATCGTGCTCGGGACCCGCGACGCGGTCGAGCGGATGCGGCGCAATCCGCTCACGCGGGCGCTGCGGGTGGACAAGCTCACGCTGGCGGCGCTCGAGGCGACGCTCGCGCTCTACCGCGATCCGGCGCGCGCGCTGCGCGAGATTCCGGCGCTGGCGATGTTGACGGCGCCGGTGGCGCGGATCCGGGCGCGGGCCGTCGCGTTAGGCGCGAGGCTGGCCGGCGCCGGCGTCGCGGCGGCCGTGGTCGGCACGGACGCCAGCGCCGGCGGCGGCGCGTTCCCGACGACGCGGATCCCGTCGGCGGCGCT
>DAHUXU010000690.1 GCA_027307005.1 Gemmatimonadota bacterium | reverse complement strand
ATTCTCCTTGCGTCTCGAGCCGCGTTCCCGAGCGCGCCTGCCATCCACAGCGCCCCGACCCGTTGTTGATGAAGAAATACACCGGCGGATAGTATTCCGACAACTGCCACCGGTCGAAGACCCCTTGATGCGGACCGAATTCCGCATACGTTCGTGCGGCGGGCACCCCATTCATTTCGCGCGTGACACGCACCGTCTGGCCGTAACGCGCAAATTTCACTTCCGCGTCCTCGGCAACGGCGGCGTTGCCGATCGTGGAACTGTGGACGTACGCGACGTGCGACAGGTCGAGAAGGTTATCGACGATCAGCAGGTAGTTGCCCTTGACGTGGAGCCGCACCTTCGTGACTCCCCAACCCGGGTCGGAGAGTTTGAGGAAACTGACAATGCGGCTTTCGTCCGCGAGTGCCGGGTCACCCATCCACACGAGGACGAAACGGTCGCGCTCGACCACAGGATAAGCTTTCACCCCGACCTCTTCCGGCCGCGCCTGTCCGGGGATCTTTACGCACTTCCCGCTGCCGTCGTACACCAATCCGTGATACCCACACCGGAGCGTGTCTCCTACTACCTGCCCTGCCGACAACGGCAATCGCCGGTGCGCGCAACGATCCTCGAGCACGACGACCGTGCCGTCCTCCTTCCGGAACAGCACCAGGTCCTCGCCCAGCACCGTCCGCGCGAGCGGCGCCCGGCTCACTTCGTCGCTCCAGGCGGAAACGTACCAGTAATCACGCAGGAACATGCGCATCTCCCGCGGCCTCGGTTGCACCGCCGCGCTCGGCGGCGAGCAATTGGTCGATCATCCGGCGCGCCTGGTTGGGACCCTTGTCATAGAGAATGTCGACATTCGGCGCATCGGGCTTAAGATCGAGCATCCGCTGTTGCCCAGTGAACACCGCAATGTCCTCGCCGATCACCTGATGGCTCTGCCGATGGAACTCGGCGGTCTCTTCGGGATTGTCCGCACCGAAATCGTGATTGACCGCCCAGAAATAGTTGGTCGTCCGGTCGGACTCGGGGGTGACGCCGTGGCAGACGATGAACTCCCACGGCTGCTCGCCCGGCCCGCCTTCGTAGGCGCCGGTCCCGGCCTTGGCGGAACCATTGCGGATGACCAATGTGCACGGCGCGAAAAATTCGGTGAGTTGCCAGCGATCGACATTGCAGTCGTAGCGGCCGAACTGCGCGTAGGTCTTGGCCGGCGGCACGTCGAGGGTCCAGCGGCTGGTCCGCACGCCCTCCGCCGTACGGACTGTCTCGACGATCGCGGCGTCCGCTAGCTCGATGCTGCCGACCGTGGACGAATGCACGAACGCGAGATGCGACAGATCGAGCAGGTTGTCGATGACGAGCTGGTAGTTGCAGGCGATGCGCGCGTGCAGTTTCGTGTGTTGCCAGCCGGGCTTGGTCATCCATGGAAAGCGCGTGATCCGCGCGGTATCGGCCTTCGCGGCGTCGCCCATCCAGACCCAGATGAAGCCATCGCGTTCGACAACCGGGTAATCACGTATGCGCGCGCCACGCGGTATCGCATCCTGGCCTGGAATTCGCACGCACGTACCCGAGCAGTCGTACTGCAACCCGAGGTAACCGCACTCGATGACATCACCGCACACGCGTCCCATCGACAACGGCATGCTCCGGTGCACGCACCGGTCCTCCAATGCGGCCGGGACGCCGTTAGCGCGGCGATAGAGCACTACGGGCTCTTCGAGGATGACGCAACCGAGTGGCTTCCCTTGCGTGAGTTCGTCGGAGTACGCCGCCGCGTACCAGGCATTCCGC
>DAHUXU010000679.1 GCA_027307005.1 Gemmatimonadota bacterium | reverse complement strand
GCCGAGCGCGCGCGGCGCTCGTCGCGTGAGACCGTTCCTGTGCGCCCGCCGCCACGCAGCTGGTCGGCGATCTCGATGCGCGACGTCGACCACGCGGGCCAGACGCCGAAGATGGCCGCCGCTGCGAGCGACACGGCGAGGGAGAAGCCGAGCACGGTGCCGTCCACCGACAGGCCGGCCAGCTGCGGAAATTTTGCCGGATGCCAGCGCGATACCGCGGCGCACCCCGCGATCGCGATCAAAAAGCCTAACGCTCCGCCGAATCCGCCGACTACCACGGTTTCGATGAGCAGCTGCCGCACGAGGCGGCTGCGGCTCGCGCCGAGCGCCGTGCGCACGAGCATCTCGCGCTGCCGCGCGGCGTGCCGGGCGTGGAGCAGGCTCGCGAGGTTGGTGCAGGCGATGAGCAGGACCAACGCCACCGCACCTCCCA
Source organism: Gemmatimonadota bacterium (assembly GCA_027307005.1). Classification (GTDB taxonomy): domain Bacteria; phylum Gemmatimonadota; class Gemmatimonadetes; order Gemmatimonadales; family Gemmatimonadaceae; genus JADGGM01. The sequence continues at coordinate 9,043 of DAHUXU010000679.1, read as the reverse complement.
GGATGCCTAACACAGAATCGAGCGGCCCCGCGCGGGTGTCGGCGAGGGGCGTCACCGTGAGGCCGTACGGAGCGTCCGACGGGTACGTGCGCCTGAACTGCGCCGCGAACCGCGCCACCTCGGCGCGGGCCTGGTCGAGCGAAACGCCGGGGCGGAGGCGCGCAATTGCATCATTGCCGGTGGCGCCGCGCCATGCGCCTGCGGGCGCGACGGCCGGCAGCGCCCACGGCGTCCAGATTTGCGCCGCCACCCCGCGGGGGCTCAGCCACGCCACGTCGAGGTCGGGCACGACACCGATGATCGTGTACGGCTCATCGTTGATCTCCATCGTCGCGCCCAACACGGTTGGGCTGCCGCCGAAGCGTTGTCGCCAGAAGGCGCGGCTGATCACGGCCAGGTAGTTGCGGCCGGGCTGCTCTTCGACGGGCGTGAACAGGCGGCCGATCAGCGGCGTCACGCCCAATGTCCTGAAGTAGTCCGTCGACACCAGTCCGACCAGCATGTTCTCGGGGCGCGCCGCGCTGCCGCCCACGCGAACCGTTTTGGGCCACTCGTCGTAGGGGACGAGGTGCTCGAACGAGCCGGCCGTTCGTGCGATCTCCTGCACGTCCCACTCCGACGGGCTGCCCACGACGCGGCCGTCGCGCGTGGAGAAGAGGCGCACCATCCGCTCCGGCTGCGGAAACGGCAGCGGGGTGAGCACGACCGCGTCGACGATGCCGAAGATGGTGGCGTTCGCGCCGACGCCTAACGCAAGGGTCAGCGTCGCGACGATGGCGAAGGTCGGTGACGTGCGCAGCGTCCGCCAGGCATAGCGGAGGTCCTGGGCCGCCTGATCGAGCACCGTCCGGAGCCGCGACATCGCGCGCAGCTCCTCGCGCAGGTACGTGACGTTCACGGCACGCCGCGGGCGACCGGTGTGCCGCCGCGCGGCGCTCTCGCTGGCCCGCTGGCGGAATTCGAGCTCGGTGTAGTGGCGCATTTCGTCGTCGATCTCACGATCGAGGTCGGCGCGGTGGAATGCCGCGCGCCACCGATACGTTAGTCCATCGATGAAGGACACCGATCGCTCCTACGTGGCGCGCAGCACACGGCGCATCGCGTCGACGAACCGCTCGAACTCATTGGTCTCGCGTCCGAGCTGCTTGAGGCCCGAGCGCGTGATCGCGTAATATCGAGCGCGGCGGCCGGTCGGCGACTGCTGCCATTTGGCGGTGATCCATCCGTTGCGCTTCAAGCGTTCGAGCGCCGGGTAGAGGGAGCCGGGGTCGGCCGTGAGCACGCCGTCGGTGAGGCGCGCCACGTGCTGCGTGATGGCGTAGCCGTGCATGGCCTGCACGCTGAGCGTGCGGAGCACGATCAGGTCGAGCGAGCCGTGCAGCAGGCCGGTCTTGTCGCGAGGCATCTCCGGTTCCGACATATCGACAGACGAGTGGTTACCTCTCGATTATCGATATATTCGAGCGCGCAGCGGCGCAAGGGCCGTGCGGGACCGCGGGGATGTTGGCCGCGCGGCGGGCTGGTCAATCTCCTCTGAAGTTGGTGGAAGGGATAACAAAAGTGATACAAGAGATGGGGAAGATCGGCTCGGTGAACATCCAAAGTCACCGGCGCACGCACCTGGATGATTTCACGCGCGTGCGCGATGCGCTCACCGCCGCGTCGCGGCAATCTTCCCCATCTCTCGCATCACTTTTCTGATCCTTTGAACCCTTTGTCGAAGAAGCCCGCCTCGTGTGTGCACGCGAACGCGCCGATTTCAAACCACTGGCCGATCCCGGCTGTCGAAGCCAGTTGCGACGCCATCCTCCACATGGATCCTCGCTCCTCGACTCGGTCGTGACCTGGCCATTCACGGCCCGCTGCCGACGGCGGCATTGCGCATGACCGCCGCCGGGCTGGCGCGCGCGGCACGGCGCGCCGGGAGATAGCTCGCAAGCAATGCAACCGACCCGAACAGAATCGCTACGCCGGCCAAGGTCACCGGGTCGGTCGGCGAGACGCCATAGAGCCAGTGGCTGAGCGGTTGCATCGCGACGATCGCGCAGGCGAGTCCCGCCACGGTTCCGATCGCGACGAGCCGCAGGGCACGCCCCATGATGAGCTTCACGATGCCGTTCGCCGAGGCGCCGAGCGCCATGCGCAAACCCATTTCGTGACGGCGCTCGGTGACGACGTACGACATCATACCGAAAATGCCGACGGCGCCCAGGGCGAGCGCGACTAACGCGAACACCGCCACCAGCGCGGCCGTGAACCGAGCTCCGACCACCGACCGCGAGACCACGTCATCCATCGTTCTCACATCGCTCACCGGCACGCCGCGATCGATCTCGTGCACGATCCGGCGAATGGCGGCGCCGGCGCTGCCGGGTTCAACGCGCGTGCGCGTGACGAGCCAGAGCTCGGTGCTCACCATGTTGGTGCGCTGTGCCCACGGCATGTAGATCGACGTGGTGGAGGTGTCGCGCAGGCTGTCCTGCTTGGTATCGGGTACGACGCCCACGACGGTGATCCACGGGCTGTCGAACGGGTACCCGATGCGCCGGCCGATGGCGTCGCCGTTAGGCCAGAACCGTCTGGCGACACTCTGGCTGACCACGGCCACCAGCGGCTGCCCGGCGCGATCGTCGTCCGTGAACGGCCGGCCGCGCAGCACCGGGATGCCCATGGCGGCAAAGTAGCCGGGCGTGACCGTTTGAAAGTGATCGACCATGGGCAGCGTGTGCTTGACGTTCTCGAATTGCCCCTCGACGCGGATGGCCTGCGCCCAAACGGGCTCGGCCAGCGAGAGCTGATTGACTAACGCAGCGCTCTCGACGCCGGGCATGGCGCGCGTGCGGTCCAGGACATCGGTATAGAAACTCGCCAGGCGCGCACTGCCCGGCGCATACGTGGCCGCCGGCGCCGAGATGCGGGCCGCCACCACGTGCGCCGGATCGAACCCGGGCGCAATCGACCGCAGTGCGTCGAAGCTCCTTACCAGGAGCAGCGCTGCGGCCACCAGCACCACCGCCAGCGCGATCTCACCGCCAACGAGCCAGCCCGAAACGCGTGCGTGCGACCGCGAGCCCCATCCTCGCCGGCCGAGCATTGAGCCGGATGACCGCGCCGCCACGCCAGTCGCGCGGATCGCGGGCACCACGCTGAACACGATACCGGTGGCGACGGTCACCGCGAGCGCGAACAGGAGCGCCGTACCGCGCACCGAGATCATATTGCCGCGCGGCAGCGCCGCCGGCACCGTGCCGGCGAGCGCACGCACCGTCACACCGGCCAGGGCGACGCCCACGGCTGCGCCTAACGCAGACAACAGCAGGCCTTCGGTGACGAGCTGGCGCACGAGGCGGCCGCGGCCGCCGCCCAACGCCGCACGGACGGCGAGCTCGCGCTCGCGCGCCGTCGCGCGAGCCAGCAGCAGGTTGGCCACGTTCACGCACGCGATGAGCAGCACCAGCACCGTCGCGCCGAAGAGCATCCAGAGCAGCGGCGCGCTCGCCGCCACGAGGTCCGCCTTGAGCGGCGTGACGGTCGCGAAGCGGCCGTATTCCGGTCCCGGATCCCAGAGCGGGTTGGCCGTCCGCAGCGACGGCCACGCCGTGCGCACCTCCCGCCGCGCCTGGGCGAGCGTGGCGTTAGGCGCGAGGCGGCCGACGAAGGTCTTGCCGCCCACGCCCCACCGGAGCCCGGTATTCCTGGTATCGATCACGTACGGCATCCAGTACTGGACGCCGGCGTCCGGATATCGGAAGGTGGGCGGCATTACGCCGATGATCGCGTAGGGCAAGCCCTCGAGCCTGACGGTGCGTCCGACCACATCGCGCGCGCCGCCGAACTCGCGGCGCCAGGTGACGTAGCTCAGCAGCAGCACGTGTCCGCCGCCCACCGCGCCGTCGTTAGGCGTAAACCCTCGGCCGAGCATGGGCCGGGCGCCGAGCAGCGGCAGGAGATTCGGGGTGACGGCCACGCCGGTCATGCGGAGCGCATCGCGCCCATCGTCAACCGGATCCGTGGTCGCATCCCACTCGGCGAGATCGCTGATCGTGCGCAGGCGGTCGCGGAGGGCGAGGTACTCGCCGGACGAACCCCGGCCCAGGGTGACGAGGCGATCCGGGTGCGCGTAAGGCAACGGTTGGAGCACGACCGCGTCGAGCACCGAGAAGATCGCCGTGTTGGCGCCGATGCCGAGTGCGAGCGTGAGCGCGGCCGTGATGGTGAAGGCCGGCGTGCGGCGCGGGGCCCGCCAGCCGATGCGCAGGTCCTGCGCAAAGTCGGCAACGTATTCAGCCCGGCGCTCCGCGGCCTGCTCTCGCTCGTCGTGCCTAACGAGCGCCGACCGAACGAGGGCCACGTCGCCGAATCGCGCGATGGCGTCGCGGCGCGCCTCGTGCGGCGACATCCCGAGCGCCAGGTTGCGCTCGACGCGCGACTGGATGTGGAACGACAATTCGTCATCGACGTCGGCCGGCACGTTCCGGCGTACGAGACCGAGATAGCGCCGCCAGCGCGGCGCGCGATCGTCGCTCATGCCAGTGACGGCTCCGCGCGCAGCACGCGCGTCACGGCGTGGGAGTATTCGAGCCAGATCGACGCTTCGGTGCGGAGGACCGCGCGTCCGGCGCGCGTGATGGTGTAGTAGCGCGCGCGGCGATTGTTCTCGGAGAGTCCCCACTCCGAGGTGACGAGGCCGCGGTCTTGCAGCCGGCGGAGGGCCGGATAGAGCGAGCCTTCTTCGATGCGCAGCACGTCGCCGGTGGTGTCCTCGATCCAACGCGAGATGGCGTAGCCGTGTGCTCGGCCTAACAGGAGCGACTTGAGGATCAGGATGCGGAGGGTGCCTTGCAGCAGGTCACCAGGATCGCGGGCGGTCGGCATGGCTCATCCCTTGGGCAGGCGCGTCGCAAGAATGCGCGCAACCCGCTTCCTTGTCAAGTCTATGGGATCGGCCGACGGAATGGAAGGTGATGATCGCGCCCTTGCGCGTCGTGCCGGCGTACGGTCCCGCATCCATAGATGCACGCAAGGGCTTGGCCTCATCGGTTCGCGCTATCAATCCCGTGGGATCGAGCCCCTGCCCGCCGCATGATTTTGGTACCGCATTTCCGCGAGCCGCGCCGCATCATGCCGGCAACCTCCGGGTCTCCGGACCCTTCCTAGAGCGCCTGTCCTCTAGCTTCGGCGGCCTACCGCTCCCCACCTCGGTAAGGCACGGCGGATGGCTCTTGTGCAGGCTATACCAGAGTTTAATATTTCATGCGTCGCCGGACCCGTGACCCTTCGGATCCAACAGAGAAGCCGATTGAGTGGAGAGCCACCTCATACGTCGATCTCTGTGCATTCCCAGTCGATGCCCGTCGTCTGGCTGGATTTCAGCTTGGACGACTTCAGCAAGGCGAAGAGGCTGATGACTGGAAGCCGATGTCAATCGTCGGTGCCGGGGCAATCGAGGTCCGGATCCGCTGCGGAACCGCACATCGCGTCTTTGTCGTCAACAAGTTTGAGGAAGCCATCTACGTGCTCCACGCATTCGAGAAGAAATCGGGCAAGACGGCTAAGAGTGACGTCGACCTTGCGAGACGTCGATACCGCGATCTGATCGCTGAGAGGGATAGGCGATGACAACAGCTCGGAGCAGGAAGAAGTACGCCAAGGCGATGTCGAAGCAGCCAACACGGCGGCGGCGCGCAGGCCAGCCAGCGCACAGATCCCTTCCGACCACGTCTCATGTCACGAATGCGGGCGGAAACATCTTCGCTGACCTCGGATTCGCGCCGGAAGAAGCCGAGAATCTCAAGATGCGGTCATTGCTGATGACCGAGCTTCGGCGCGCCATCGGCGACCTGCCGCAGCATGAGGCGGCGACGCTTCTCGGGATCACACAGCCTCGCGTGAGTCACCTGACACGCGGCCGGATTGACCTCTTCACGATCGACACGCTCGTCAACATGCTCGCGCATGCCGGCGCGCGCATGCGCATTTCCGTTTCGCGTCCACGCCGACGGAGCGCCGCCTAACGTGCGAGTGACGTCCTGCGCGAGCCGCAGGCGAAGCGAGGGTAGAAAAAAGACGCCGACGCGTTACGGTCCCGGCGGATCTTGCTGGATTTTCTGGAACGTCGCCGCCGCCGAGTCGCCGGCCGTGACGAGCGATCCGGTGAGCAACCGGGAAGACGACAGCATCGCGTTCAGGTGAAGCGTCACGTCGTCGTCCTGGACGATATCCAGAGCGATGCGCGAGCCGGCGATGGAGCCCGTTACCGTCAGGCTGCCCGCCGGACCCGCTTCGCCCGAGTACGAGCCGGCGCCCGTCACCGTGGTACCGGTGACCTGCAGGACGAAGATCCTCGAGGATCCCACGCCTAACGATGTCTGGCTCCACATGCCGCGGAGATCGGCGGCGATGGTGTTGGGATTGGTGAGGTCGCTGCTCGAGCACGCCGCGACCGAAACCAGAGACATCGCCAGCATCAGACGACGGATTTGCATACCAGCCTCACCGTGGAAGATTGTCGAAGTATTAGTACCGGACCTGACCAGTTCGGGTTCCGCGGCACTACCCGCGGGGCATCGACGGCGTGAACGAAGTCGAAGTACCGTGACGGGAGGGACGATCAGGGTCTCACGGCTGGCTTCCAGACGGCAGCGGCAGCACGCCGATCCGCTGGATCCACTCGACCCCCAGAGGTCCGGTCGCGGTCGTGATCCGCACGTCGCCCCCGGGGCAGGTGCCGGCAAAGACCGCTGGCGGCACGCTCACCTCCACCGCGCGGTCCGAGCCTTCCCAGGGCCGGACCCGGACGTAGTAGATGCGTTGGCGTCCGTACGTGGCACGTTTGGCCAGACAGGCAAGATCCCGGTCGCGCACCGACGGCTGGCCCATCGAGTTCACGAGCAGCGCCGCGGTGAAGAGCCCTGACACCACTGGTATGGAGAACCCGAAGCGCGCCAGGACGCTCACCCCGACCGAATACGGACGGAACATTCTGTTGAGGGGCCCGACGGCGAACGAGAGCGCGGTGCACGCAAGCAGTCCGTAGGCCAGCCTGTAGTAGATGCGCTCGTCCAGGAGAACGAAGTGGGGGCCCACCTCGAGAAACGCCAGCAAGGGGCCGAAGAATCCGACGAGAAAGGCCACGAAGCGGGCGATTCCCTTGCCGATGTCCTCGGACCGGGTGACGCCGAGGAGGAACCGGAACCGCGCCGCCATTTCTTCTTTGAGGGGTCGAGTCATGACGACAATGTGGGTCTGCGCCCCGGACGTGCGTCTTGTTTGGCATACGCGCGCACAAAACACAAGCCGTTCGCAAGGCGCAACTGCTCAACCGTGGAGCACGCCGCCGCGAGAAGTGTTGGCGACGCCACGACGCTCGCCAAGCAGCGCCCCCTGGAGATGGCGACGTTCGTCCGGTTTCGCGAGAACAAGAATGTCATCCCGCGCGGCGCGTGCTCGGCGTCCGACGACGCCATTGAGATGAGGACGGCGGCCGCCTCTTGCCCCTGGAACTTGTCTACCGTCCCAACGCGCGCACCGAGTGGCAAGGCGTCGATCAGCGCGCGCACCTGCATGTTGTACGGCGTCACAACGAGGATGTCGGCGGGACCGATGACGCCCAACTGTCCATGTTGGTCGATCCATTGCTGTCCAAGCAGCGCGCCGTAGAGCTCGTTCACGCGGGCGACTTCTTCGTCGCTCCGTTGCGAGCACGCGGTATGATCGACCGGCACGAAGCGAAGTCCCGACTCACCGAGAGCGCCGTCGACGTCGCCACGGAGAACCAGCTTTTGCCGAGCGGTGGATGCATCTGGCGTTAGGCGACCGTCGTAGTACGCGCTGGAGATGAAGGCGCACAGGTCGGGATGCATCCGCCAGGTGCGCGAGAGCAGAATGCCTCGATCGGGCGGGACGGTCGCGGCACCATTCATGAGATACTCCAATCCTGACGCTCCGCTTCCGCCGGGATGCGTACCCTTCACCGGCTGCGACAACTGCATCTGATCGCCAACGAGCACGATGTTCTGCGCGCTCGTTCCCATCGCGACGACACTCGCGAGACTGACCTGCCCAGCTTCTTCGACAAACAGGTAGTCGAACTCCTGATCGAGCTCTCCGCGCGCAAAAAGCCACGCAGTGCCCGCGACGAGCCGGTACGTCGTGTCTCGCACATCGTCATTGTCATCCGTGTTGACGATATACTTTCCCGTGTGCTCGTGATCAGCCTGGCTGTTCTTCTTGATGCCGGCAAAGACGACCTGCTGCTCGGTGGCGACCGTTTCGATCTTTGTCAGCAGATTGTTGATCGCTTTATGCGTGAACGATGCTACACCAACGCGTTTGCCGGCTCTCAGCAGTGCGACAATTGCGTGCGCCGAGGTAAACGTCTTCCCCGTACCTGGCGGCCCTTGAATGACAAGGTGCGTGCTCCTCATTCGGCAGATTGCGTCGATGGTTCCGGCGAGGAGGTTGTCGGGCGATGCATCCGCGAGAATGACGCCACCATCCAGAATCGGGACATCTCGGCGCAGAATGCTCACGACCGCCGCATAGCGATCGGCGTTGCCGTCGAGTACCCGCGCAGCGACGCGCTCAATGGCCGTTCTTTGAATCGTGTCGTTGACCGGGCCGGACGGAATGAGTGAGATGACGTCCGCCAACGGCTTGCGAGTAGGACCGATCTTGAGTTCGAGGATGCGAGCGTCGCGATCGAGCTTCACGATTTTCAATTGCTCTCTGGTGTCGGCCCGAACGGCGTCGCCCTCCTCGAGCTTGATCTCCTGCTCAGGAAACGTGAGGGTATGAATTCGCGACTTCTTCTCCGGCCGCGGCTGGATACTCGCGTGCGGCGTTAGGCAGCCGATGCAGTCAGCGTCCTCGACAAAGTCGTCATGTGACATTCCAGGATCCAGGCGCCGGAACACCTCCCACCATTCGCGTCGCGCCTCTCGGCGGTGATATTCCAGGAGGTGGCTCAGGAGCTCACGCCACGGTTTGTCTTCATCCGCGCACGCGATCAGCCGCGCCGCAATATCCGCGATGCGCGTGTCAT
>DAHUXU010000653.1 GCA_027307005.1 Gemmatimonadota bacterium | reverse complement strand
CTGCAAGGCGGCGGCGTGCTCAACGACATGATGTGCCACTCGGCGCTCGTGGTGCGACATCTGCTTACCGAACCCGGTCACCCGCTGTCATCGCTTGCCGTGAGGCGGGTGACCGGGCATATCGCAAGCCTCAAGTGGTCGCGACCCGAGTACGCAAAGCGTCTGGCGCGCACCATGGGCAAGGACGTCGATTACACGAAACATCCGTCGGAGGACTTCGCGAGCGTCACGCTCGAGTTCGAGGACGCCGAGGGACGGACCGTGTTAGGCGAAGCGAGCACATCCTGGAGTTTCATCGGCGCCGGGCTGCGGCTCTCGGCCGAGCTGCTGGGTCCGGAATACTCGATGGCGTGGAATTCGTTGGACAGCGGCCTCACGGTATTTTTCAGCCGCGAAGTGCACGGTCGCGCGGGCGAGGATCTCGTCGAAAAGCAGAACGCCGAGATGGGACTCATGCCCGTCGTAGCGGGCGAAGCCGCCGTCTATGGCTACGAAGCGGAAGATCGGCATTTCGTGCGGGCGTTTCTCGGAAAAGAAACCCCGCTGCTCACGTTCGACGATGGCCTGGACGTGGTGCGCATCCTCATGGCGGCGTACATGAGCGCGGAGCGGGGCAAAACGGTCGAGTTTCCGCCGCGCGGATTGGAGGGGTTCGTGCCGCAGGTTGCCAGGGGCGAGTGGAGGCCGTGACATGATTTGGGTTGCCGCCTAACCACATGAACGGCGTCGACACGCCGGTATTGATCGCCGGAGCGGGGCCAACAGGCCTCGCGCTCGCCCTCTGGCTCGCCAGGTTAGGCGTTGCGTTTCGCCTCATCGACAAGACCGATAATGTCGCGCCGTTCTCGCGGGCGCTCGGCGTGCACGCGCGCACGCTCGAGCTCTACCAGCAACTGGGCTTCGCCGAGCAGGTAATCGCCAGCGGGCTCATCGTACCGAGCATTACCTTGTGGGCGCGGCGCAAGAAGGTGCTCACCGTGCCGTTCAGGAACGTGGGGGAAGGTACGACGCCCTTCCCCTTCGTGCTCGACTTCGCGCAGGACGCGCACGAGCGCCTGTTAGTGTCGCAACTCGGTGAGATGGGTGTGGTGGTCGAGCGACGAACCGAGCTCACCGCCTTTACGGATGACGGCGACGCGATCCGCGCCACGCTTCGCCATGCGGACGGCTCGACCGAAGAGTGCGTGAGCTCATATCTCGCCGGCTGCGACGGCGTGCACTCCATCGTGCGCGAGAAAGCCGGCGCCCGATTCGCCGGCGGAACGTACGAGCATCTGTTTTACGTCGCCGACGTCGACGCCAGCGGCCCAACGGTCGGCACCGGACTTCACGTGGACCTCGACGAGGCGGACCTGCTCGCCATCTTCGACATGAAAGGCGCGGGGCGCGTCCGGCTGGTGGGGACTGTCAAGGCCGGCGCGATGCCTAACGGCGAGAAGGCCATCGGGTTCGATGACGTCGCGCGCCGTCCCATGGATCAGATGCACCTCCAGGTGCAGAAGGTGAACTGGTTTTCGACGTACCGTGTTCACCACAAGGTTGCGAGCCGGTTCCGGACGGGTCGGACATTCCTCGTCGGCGACGCCGCGCACGTGCACAGTCCCGTCGGCGCACAGGGCATGAACACCGGAATCGGCGACGCCGTGAATCTCGCCTGGAAGCTCGCCGCGGTCGTCCGCGATGGCGCGGATCCGAGCCTCCTCGACACCTACGAGACCGAGCGCATCGCGTTCGCACGCCGGTTGGTGGCGACGACGGATCGCGTGTTCGCCATCGCGACCAAGCGAGGCCCGGCCGCGGCGTTCGCACGGACGACATTGTTTCCGTTAGCCGCGTCGCTGCTCTTTCGTTTTCGCGCGGTGCGGTATCTTCTCTTTCACACGGTATCGCAACTCGGCATCCGCTATCCGGAGAGCGCGCTCAGCGTCGGGATGGCTGGATCGATACGCGCCGGCGATCGGCTCCCGTGGGTGGCGCCCAACGGCGATGGGACCGCGGCGGGGAACTTCGCGCCGCTGGCGTCGCTGCGTTGGCAAGTTCACATCTACGGCGAGGCCGCTTCGGGCGTACGACAGGCGTGCGCCGAGCTAGGGGTCGAATATCACGCATTCGCGTGGCGAGCAGCGATGGCGAGATCGGGATTCGCGCGCGGCGCGGTCTACCTGGTGCGGCCGGACGGTTACGTCGCGTTCGCCGACGCGACTGGTGGCGCGGAGCGGCTGGAGGCGTACGTTGCCGACCGGCCGTGGGTGCGCGGCGATCCCATGGAGGACCTGGACCGTGTCCGTGTCTAGAGGGTCCAGCCGGAACGGTACTCGGTACGGACGTACTCCTCGGGCACCTTTGCGTTAGTCACGTCGCCCGTTTCAGGATTGAGCTCGAGCGCCTGATTCATGCGGATGGCAAGGTTGCCGAGGAGCACCATCTGCGTGAGTGGCCCCGCGTGTCCGGCGAAGTTGGAACCCGCCGGCGGACCGCCCTTGCACGCGCGAATCCATTCCTGGTACACGCCCGGTGTGCGCGGATACTTCTGCGGCGGCGGGTGCGCGGAGAACTCCGCCTGCCGTTTGGGGTCGAGCAAGCGCACCGCATCGCCATAGCAATCGGCGACCAGCTTGCCGTCGGTGCCGATCCACAGTTGCGTGCCGACATCCGCGTAGCGCGGCCAGTCGAATTCGGGTGCGAGCTCCACCGGGCGCGCCTCGGCGAGGCCGCCGTCGTGCCACACCACGCGCACGGGTGCGCGCGCGCCGCGTGCGCCGAACTCGTAGACGATGCGCGACAGCTTGGGCGCGGTCTCCGGATAGAGCTCCGTCGTCTCGGCCTCGATGCGCGCCGGGAAGCCGAGGTTCAAGGTCCAGAACGCCGCATCCATGGCGTGCGCGGCGATGTCGCCTAACGCGCCGCAGCCGAAGTCCCACCAGCCGCGCCAGGTGAACGGCGCGTACGCGGGATTGTACGGGCGCGCCGGCGCCGGGCCTAACCAGAGATTCCAGTCCAGCCACGGCGGCACCTCGTATGCCGCCAGGGGCCGCTCGAGGCCCTGCGGCCAGATCGGCCGGTCGGTCCAGTAATGCACTTCGCGCACGGTCCCGATCGCACCCGCTTCCACCAGCTCGCGGATGAGGCGCGTGCCGGCGCCGGCGTGACCCTGATTGCCCATCTGCGTGGCGACCTTCGTGTGCGCGGCGGCATCCATCATCGCCTTCACTTCAGTCAGCGTGTGCGCGAGCGGCTTCTGACAGAAGACGTGCTTGCCGTGCTTCATGGCGAGTATCGCGGCCGCGGCGTGCGAATGATCCGGGATGGTCACCGTGACCGCGTCGATGTTGTTGGCTTCCTTGTCCAACATCTCGCGGTAGTCGCGATACTGTTTTGCTTTCGGGAAGCGGCGAAACGAGGTGGCCGCGCTGTGCAGATCGACGTCGCAGAGCGCGTAGATGTTTTCGGTGCTCACGCCCCGCACATCGCTCTCGCCTTTGCCGCCCACGCCGATGCAGGCGATGTTGAGCGTATCGCTGGGCGCGCGATAGCCGCGGCCGAGCACGTGGCGCGGCACGATGGT
>DAHUXU010000650.1 GCA_027307005.1 Gemmatimonadota bacterium | reverse complement strand
TCAGCCTCGATCCGTTTCCGATGAGCAGCGAAAACGTGGTGCGTCCCGGGTTTTGCGATCCGTTTCCGATGAGCAGCGGAAACGTGGTGCGTCCCGGGTTTTGGTGCTGCTGACATGCGGTTTGCGTCACTGGGGAGTGGCAGCGAAGGCAATGGCCTCGTGATCGAGGCCGGTGATACGCGAGTCCTGATCGACTGCGGTTTCGGCGTCCGCGATGCGGCAGCGAGGCTTGCGCGCCTGGGGATCGAGCCCGCGTCGATCGCGGCGATCCTGGTTACCCACGAGCACGCGGATCATGTCGGGGGCGTGCCCGCGTTCGCGGCGCGCCACGGCATCGCCGTCTGGCTCACGTTCGGGACCCTCGACGCCGTCGGCGAGCGCTTCGCGCGCAGCGGGCGGGTTTACGGATTCGACAGCCACGACGCTTTCGCGATCGGCGATCTCGAGATCCGGCCGTTCCCCGTTCCGCACGACGCCCGCGAGCCGGTGCAGTTCGTCGTCGGCGATGGCGTGCATCGGCTGGGCGTGCTCACCGACATCGGCACGAGCACGCGGCACGTCGAGGCGAGCCTGTCCGGTTGCGATGCGCTGGTGCTGGAATGCAACCACGACGCCGGCATGCTCGCCGAGGGCGACTATCCGTATCCGCTGAAGCAGCGGATCGCCGGCCGCCTCGGCCATCTCGACAACGAGGCCGCCGCGGCACTGCTCGCCTCGCTCGATACGTCGCGCCTGCGGCACATCGTCGCGGCGCATCTTTCGCAGCAGAACAACACGCCCGACAAGGCGCGCGCGGCGCTCGCCCGTGCGCTGAACTGCACGCCCGACTGGATCGGCATCGCCGACCAGGCGGACGGCTTCGCCTGGCGCGACATCTGACCGTTTCCGGGAGAACGCAATGGAAAAGCGGCACGAGATCTATCGCGGCAAGGCCAAGACGGTGTACGCCACCGACGACCCGCAGCGGCTCATCATGCACTACCGCGACGACGTGTCGGCGTTCGACGGGGCAAAGCTCGCCAAGCTGGACCGCAAGGGGGAGACCAACAACCGGATCAACGCCTACGTGATGGGCAAGCTCGCGGACGTGGGAATCCGCACGCATTTCGTCTCGCTGCTGAACGAGCGCGAATCGCTGGTCAAGGCAATGAAGATGATCCCGGTCGAATGCGTCGTGCGCAATATCTGCGCCGGTTCGATGGCGAAGCGTTACGGCATCGAGGAGGGCACGCGCCTGCCCGAGCCGATCTTCGAGTTCTTCCTCAAGAGCGACGCCCTGCACGACCCGCTGGTCAACGACGACCATATTCGGGTGCTCAAGTGGGCGACCACGGCGGAGATCGCCCAGATGAAGGCGTTGACGCATCGCGTCAATGCGGTGCTGAAGCCGCTGTTCGCGAATGCGGACATCGATCTCGTCGACTACAAGCTCGAGTTCGGCCATCCGCTCGACGACCCGAAGGGCGACCTGGTGCTGGGTGACGAGTTCACCCCCGACGGCTGCCGGCTGTGGGACGCGAA
>DAHUXU010000638.1 GCA_027307005.1 Gemmatimonadota bacterium | reverse complement strand
GCCGAGCGTTCCACGAGGAAGGCGGCGTTCATGATCATGCGATCGCCGATCGGTTTGCTGCTCCGGCTGGCGACGGCCACCGGGCGCAGCGATTCGTGCACGTCGACCACGAAGGCGTTGCCGGCTTCCTCGAGCGCCGCCTCGACGAGCCTGCCTAACTGAACGCGCGCGAAATACGTGGAGCTCTGCGCGTTGTTCTCGATTTCTCCTTTCAGGCGGCCGATCTCCTCGTTGGTCCGCTCGAGCGTCGCGACGACCTGTTCCCGGTCCCACAATACTTTGAGGCCGAATTCGATCTTGTCGCGCATCTTGTCCAGCACATCGCTGAAGGCCTGGTAGGTCGAGCGCAGCAGCTCCGTCACGTCGTCCTCGGAGCGGAAGACGGTTCCGAACGACATCGGAATCACCGTGTGCTCGCGCATCACGGTTTCGTTCACGAACTCGTGGGCCAGCACGTTCTCGCGCGTCGGATCATAGATCACGATCGGCGTATCGCTGACCACGGCGGCGAGGTCCTTGTGGTGCACCGTGTACACGCGCTTCCCTTCCCCGCCCATTCCGATTGCGCCGAACTCGCACGGTGCATCGGTGCGCACGATGCAATAGACGTACTTGCCGCCGTCCGGCGGACCCGCTGTCGTGCGCGGGGCAAGCGTCACGTCATCCATTGCCGACTACCCTCCGCTGCGTCATCGCAATCCAAATGTCGCGGCCCGCTCATGAACCGCGAGCATCGTCCAAAGCGTGCGCAAGTTGCGGTCCGGAGTCAAGATGCGCGCCGGTGCGTGGCGGCCGTGCGCGCGCGGCGACATCTTCGGACTTGCCCTCAACCCCACGACGTACATGACCGGCCGACCATACATCCTTGGCGAGTCCACCTGGGCCTCAGTGCGCGAGGCAGGCTATGAGGTCGCCGTGCTTCCGTGGGGCGCGACGGAAGCGCACAACAAGCATTTGCCGTACGCTACCGACATCATCGAGTCCGAAGCGGTCGCAGCCCAGTCGGCGCGCCTCGCATGGGACGGCGGGGCACGCGTGGTGGTGCTGCCGGCGATCCCGTTCGGGGTGAACACCGGCCAATTGGATGTTGCTTACTGCGTGAACATGAACCCGAGCACGCAGGCGCTCGTGCTGGGGGACGTCGTACGCAGCCTGGCGCGGCACGGCGTGCGAAAGCTCGTGGTGCTCAACGGGCACGGCGGAAACGATTTCCGGCAGATGATCCGCGAGCTCCAGCCCGCGACATCCATGTTTCTTTGCGCGCTCAACTATTACACCTGCCTGGATGCGAAAACGTATTTTGACGAGCCGGGAGACCACGCGGGCGAGCTCGAGACGAGTTTGATGATGGCGATTGCCCCCGCGCTCGTCGCGCAGTTGGAGACTGCCGGTTCGGGCACGGCGCGCCGATTTCGCGTGCGCGGGCTTCGTGAGGGTTGGGCGTGGGCGCCGCGCCGCTGGACGCAGGTGACGGACGACACTGGCGTCGGGAATCCCGCCAAGGCGACGGCAGACAAGGGCCGTCGGTACTTCGATGCGGTCTGTCGACGGATCGCGGACTTCCTCGTAGAGTTGGCACGCGCCGACCCCGAGGCGATGTACGAATGAGCCCGGTAGCAACGCCAACACCCAAGTGGCTCGCGCGCAGCTAATCACACCGCCAACTGTGCGAGTCGCGTCAGACCCCTTGCTCACTTAGGTATAGACTCCCTATCGTGTAACCCGGACGAAGTCGGTTTCGTAGTACGATCAACTGGGCATTCCGGGGGCACGAACATGGCGGGCAGCGACCTCTATACCGGCACACTGGACGTGCTGATCCTCAAGGCGCTCACCTGGGGACCCATGCACGGCTACGGTGTGGGGAAATGGATTCGCGACACGACGCGCGAGGCGCTGCAGGTGCAGGAAGGCGCGCTGTACCCGGCGCTGCACCGGCTCGAACGGAAGGGATTGCTCGATGAAGAGTGGGGCATCTCCGAGACCGGCCGCGAAGCCAAGTATTACAAGCTGACTGCGGCCGGGCGGAAGCATCTGCGAGCCGAGGTGCTGCGGTGGACGCGGTACACTCTCGCGGTGTCGGCGGCGTTGAACGCGTCGCCGGCCTGACCTCCCGGTACAATGAAGCGCGCCTTTCACCTCTCCGCCGGCCGCCGCGGGATCACCCGTGACGTGGACCACGAGCTGGCGTTTCACATCGAGATGCGCACGCGCGAGCTGGTCGCGTTGGGCAAGAGCCCGGCGGACGCGCGCCGGGAAGCGATCGCCGTGTTCGGCGACGTGTCGGCGGTGCGCGCCGATTGCCTCACGGAACTGGGACACCGCACGCGCCACCGCGCGAGGACGGAATTCATGCACACGCTCTGGCAGGATATCCGGTTCACCGCGCGTACGCTGCGCCGCGCGCCCGCCTTCACCGTCGCGTCGCTGCTCACGCTTGCGTTAGGCATCGGCGCCACCACCGCGATCTTCAGCGTGATCGATGGCGTGCTGCTCCGGCCGCTGCCGTATGCCTACGGCGATCGCCTGGTGCACGTGTCGCAGCCGGCGAACGCCGGCGAAATCCCGGACGTCGGCTTTTCGCCCTTGGAAGTGGCCGACTACGAGTCACAGACGCGGACCTTCGATGCCATGGCCGAATATCACACCATGGCCTTCACGCTGCTGGGGCGCGACGAGCCGCGGCGCGTGCAGACGGGCGTGGTCTCCGCCGGCTTCTTCGACGTGTTGGGCGTGAAGGCGCTGCTCGGCCGCACGTTCCGGCCGGGCGAGGACCGGGCCGGCGCGGCGCCCGTCATCGTCCTCAGCTATGAATTCTGGCAGCACGCTCTCGGCGGCGATCCCACCATCGTCGGCCGGACGTTCACCATGAACGATCGCGTCCACACCGTGATCGGCGTGCTCCCATTCCTGCCCCAGGATCCCGATCACAACGACATCTATATGCCGGTGTCGTCGTGTCCGTTCCGCATGTCGCCGCATACGCTCGGGTCGCGCACGGCGCGCATGGTCACATTGTTAGGCCGGCTCAAACCCGGCGTCGCCCTCGCGCGGGCGACCGCCGATGTGTCCGGCATCGACGCACGTCTGCACCAGGAATACCCGGACGCCTATCGCGCCCACGACCGGTTGGGCATCTCGGCCGCCATGTATCGCGATGAGATCACGCGCGGCGCGCGTCCGACGCTGCTCGTCCTGCTGGCCACGGCGGCGTTCGTGCTGCTCATTGCCTGCGCCAACGTCGCCAATCTGACGCTGGCCCGCGAGCTCCGGCGCGAGCGCGAGATGGCGCTGCGCGCCGTTCTCGGCGCGGGCCGCCGCCGCATCGCCCGCCAGCTCGTGACCGAGAGCACGATGCTGGCCGTCGTCGGCGGTGCGTTAGGCCTGGCCGTCGCCTACAGCTTGTTGGGCGTGCTCAAGTCGTTCACCGCGCTGTTCACGCCCCGGGCCGCCGAGATCGGCATGGACGGCCGCGTGCTGGCGTTCGCGTTCGCCGTGTCCGCGCTCACCGGGGTCTGCCTCGGGCTCATCCCCGTGATGACGTCGCGCCGCGATCTCGCCTCCGGCCTCAAGGAGGACGGCAACGGCTCGACGTTAGGCGGCGCGCGCATGCGCCTTCGCGGCGCGCTCATCTCCGCGCAGGTGTCGATCGCGTTCATGCTGCTCGTGGGCGCCGGCCTGATGCTGCGCAGCTTCGTGAACCTCGAGCGCGTGGATCCGGGATTCGATCCGGCGAACGTGCTGACCGCGCGCATCGATCTCGATTGGACGAAATACAAGAATGGTCCGCTCATCCGGAACTTCGAGGAAGCGCTCCTCGAGCGGGTCGCTGCCCGGCCCGGTGTCACCGCCGCGGCTGTCTCGAACGCGTCGCCGATGAACGAGGGGCAGCCGAACAACGCGCCGTTCCGGATCGACGGTCGCGCCCTCGGCGCCGGCCAGACCTCGCCGACGATGGACGTGCGCATCGGCTCGACCGACTATTTCCGCGTGCTCGGCATCGCGCTCGTGAGCGGCCGCACGTTCACGGCCATGGATCGCGACACCGCGAACGAGCCGGTGGTCATCAATCAGACTGCTGCGCGGCGTTATTGGGGCGCCGCCAACCCGATCGGTGCGCGCCTGACGTTCGACGACGGCAAGAACTGGGTGACCGTCGTCGGCGTCGTGGGTGATGTGTCGCAATACGGTCCCGCACAACCCGAGATGCCGGCGCTGTACGCGCCGTTCAATCTCAGCACCACCAGCGACATGCGCGTGCTGGTCCGCACGCGCGGCGACCCGTCACTAATGTCGCGCGATCTGCACGCGATCGTCCACGACATGGATCCGGCGCAGCCCGTCACCGAGGTGCAGACGCTGGCGAAAATGCGCGGCGATGCGGTCGCAACGCCCCGCATCACGATGCTGCTCGTCGGCGCCTTCGCGTTGGTCGCGCTGATGATCACGGCGGCGGGACTCGCGGGCGTCATCGCGTTCACGGTGAGCCGCCGGACGCGGGAGATCGGGATTCGCATCGCGTTAGGCGCGCAGCCGGGCGGCGTTC
>DAHUXU010000637.1 GCA_027307005.1 Gemmatimonadota bacterium | reverse complement strand
AGGCCCGCGCCAGGAGCGCCGCATCGAGCGCGGCGTCGTCGGCGCCGTTGTGACCGTAGCAACCGGCGCCATCCGCGTGAACGACGTCGACATCCGCAGGGCTCAGGGCCAGGGCGCGCGCAATCTGGCTGCGCAGGTGATGCGGCCCCTGGGTGTGCGACCAGACGGTCAGGTGTCCATCCTGCATGCGCGCCAGCGCGCAGGATGGCCCGATCGACGCGTGCGCGAGGTAGGGTTTCGAATAGCTCGCCGCCACGCGTCGCGCCGCCCCTGCGACTGGCAGATCGCCTATCCTGCCCACGACCGTGCGCTCGGCGCGCATCGCGGGGAGGAAGTCGCGCACTTCGGTCGATTGCGGCAGCGATCCGCGCTCGCGCCACGACGCCGCGGCGCGGGCGGCTTTCAACGCCGCGACCGCCTGCTCTTCGCGCTCGGCGCAGATGCCGACGAAGCTGCCGTTGAGGACGACGGCGACCACCCCGGGCATTGCCCGGATCGTTCCGGTGTCGAGGGCTTCCAGGCGGGCGCCGCCCGAGGGCGGCCGCAGCACGCGGCCATGGACCATCCGGGGAAGCGACATGTCGTGGACGTACGCACCGCCGGTCAGCTTGGCCGGCAGATCGCGCCGCTGCACGCTGCTGCCGGCAACCGTGTGCAGCGCGGCGGCCTTGGGTTGCGCAGCGCCCGAGGCATCGCGCGCGAGATCGACCTGCGGTGCGAGCTCCCAGTAGCTCGTCGACAGATCCGTGCCCGCGACGCGGATCGACCCGTCGCGCACGCGCAGCTCCGCCGCTGACACCTCGAACCTGCGCGCGGCCTCCGCGACAAAGAGCGCGCGCACTTCCGCGCATGCCTGGCGCACCGCCATGCCGCCGCTTTCGATCGACTGGCTTCCCGACGTGTAGCCCTCGTCGGGGGACTGCGTGGTGTCGCCAGCGACCACGCTGACGCGCCGGATGTCGACATCGAGCTCATCGGCGGCGATCTGCGCGATTGCGGTTGCGATTCCCTGGCCGATCTCGACCTTGCCGCTCCACACCGTCACCGCGAGGTTGTCGTCGAAGCGGACCCAGCGGTCGAGTCGCGGTGTCGCGGCGAGGCTGCGCGGAAGCACCGGCCGGCTCATGGCGCCGCGGATTTCGCCATTGCGACCGCTGCGGCCCGGATCGCACGCAGGATTCGCGTGTGTGCTCCACAGCGGCAGAGGTGGCGCTCGAGCGCGGCCACGATCGCTTCATCGGTCGGATCCGGCACGCGATCGAGCAACGCGACCGCGGCCATCACGATGCCGTCGCAGCAGTAACCGCACTGCGCAGCCTGGACGTCGATGAACGCTTGCTGCACCGGGTGCAGCGCGCCCTCCCTGCCGATGCCCTCGACGGTCGTGATCTCGTGACCCTCGGCCGACCACAGCGGCAGGTCGCAGGATGGGACGGCGCGACCGTCGAGAATCACCGTGCATGCCCCGCATTGCCCTTCACCGCAGCCGAAGCGAGTGCCCTTGAGGCCGAGGTCGTTGCGCAGGATGTACACCAGCGGCGTATCCGGCGCCGCCGTCACCTCGCGGTCGACTCCGTTCACGCGTAGCGTGCGCACCGTCACCTCCGCATCCCCGCCGAGGTCATGGGCGGCGCGGTGGCGCTGCGCTGCGGCGCGGCAGCATGCGCTGGAACACGCCGTCCCGGTCGACCAGCAGGTGCTTGAGCGCCGCCGCGACGTGAACCGCGATAAGCACTGCGAAGACCAGTGCCAATATGCGGTGCGCCGCCGCGAACTTCTCCCGCAGGGCGACGTCGTCCCACCCCCAGTGGGGCAGAGGAATGCCGAAGAACTTGGGGCCGAATCGGCTGAACGACGATGTCAGGTAGCCGGCGATCACCGACAGCACCATGAACAGATACAGGACGACATGCCCGAGATGGGCCCCCTTCCGCTCCCACCCCGGCATCGAGTCCGGGAGCGGCGGGGACCGGCGCGTGAGCCTCCGCGCGATCAGCGCGACGATCAGCACCGCAGCGAGGATCCCCAGTGACTTGTGCAGGTTGTAGTAGAACCCCCGCGCAGGGGTGCGCTGGGGCACTCCGACCATGTACCAGCCGATGCCAAGCAAGGCGACGATCGAAAGCGCGACCAGCCAATGCAGTGCGACGATCAGCCGGTCATGGCGCGGAGTCGACGCCGCCGCAAAAGTCGGCGCGAGGGAC
>DAHUXU010000621.1 GCA_027307005.1 Gemmatimonadota bacterium | reverse complement strand
ACCTGCACGGCGTCGAAGACGCCGAGGATGTTGAGTTTGCCTTCGACGGACAGGTTGGCGGCGTCGGCGAACAACGCGAAGGAGAGGTGCATGGCGGGGAAGCTACGGACAGCGCCGACGCGGAGGAAGGCGCTGTCGCGTGCCAACGGCGTCGCCTAGCTTTGGTGCATGACCACGGTGCTCGACACGGCGATAGCGCCCGATCGCGCGGAACCAGCCGCGCGGTCGGGCGTTTCGCTCACGGATCTCTGGCTGCTGCTGACGACCACGATCTGGGGTGCGAACTACGCGGTGGTCAAGTACGGCACCGACCACATGGATGCGCTCGCGTTCAACGGTGCGCGGATCCTGATGGCGACGCTGGTGTTCGGGCTGCTGGCGGTGCTGCAGCGGCGGCGGCCGGGAGCGCGGCCGATCTCGCGGCGGGACGCGCTCGCGCTGCTTGCGTTAGGCGTGCTGGGCAACTGCGTGTATCAGACGCTGTTCGCCGAGGGCGTGGCGCACACCAAAGCGGGAAACGCGGCGCTGGTCCTCGCGGCCTCGCCGGCGCTGATCGCGCTGATCGGACGATGGTTGGGCATCGAGCACGTGGGGGCGCGCGCGTACGGCGGGGTGGCGCTCTCCATAGCCGGGATCGCGCTGGTGGTGCTCGGCGGATCGATGCACGAGTCTTCGGGCGCGACGCTCACCGGAGACGCGGTCATCGTCGCGGCGGCGGTGTGTTGGGCGTGGTACACGGTCCTGCTCAAGCCGCTGACGCATCGCGTGTCGCTCGTCGACATCTCGGCGCTGACGCTGGTGGGCGGCATGATTCCGCTGCTCTTCGTGTCGGCTCCGGCATTCGCGGCCACGGCGTGGACGAGCGTGAGCGTGCGAGTGTGGGGCGCGATGATGTTCGCCGGCATCGGCTCGCTCGTGATCGGATATCTCGGATGGTATCGCGGCGTGCGCGTGCTCGGCCCGACGCGCACGGCCATCTACTCGAATCTGCAGCCGCTGATCGCCCTCGGAGTGGCATGGGCGATGTTGCCGGGTGAGACGCCCACGGCGTGGCAGGTGGCCGGCGCGGTCGCGATCATCGCCGGCGTGGCGCTCACGCGCGTATGAAGCTGATCCTGTTCGACATCGACGGCACGATTTTGTGGAGCGACGGCGCGGGCCGTCGCGCGATGACGGCTGCGTTGACGCGGGTGTTCGGCGGTGCCGGCCCAACGGCGTACCACTACGACGGCAAGACGGATCCGCAGATCGTGCGCGACCTGATGCGTGCAGAAGGGCATAGCGATGCAGTGATCGACGCGCGGATGGATGACGTGGCGGCGAGCTATCTGGCGCTGCTGGAGCAGGAGTTGGCGACGGGGCGGCGCGGCATGCACGTGTTCGACGGCGTGTCGGAGCTCATCTCGGCGCTCGAGGCGCGGCCCGATGCGGTGGTGGGGCTGCTGACCGGGAATTTTTGCGACGGCGCGATGCTCAAATTGTCGGCGGCCGGTTTGGACGTGACGCGGTTTCGGGTCGGCGCATACGGGTCGGACCACGCGCATCGTCCGGAGCTGCCCGCGGTGGCGCTGCGGCGCGCGCGCGAAGCGTTGGGCATTGACGTGCGCGGCGAGGATGTCGTCGTGATCGGCGACACGCCGGCCGACATCGAATGTGCGCGCAGCGTCGGGGCGCGCGCGGTGGCGGTGGCGACCGGGCGGTTCACGGTCGAGGACCTGGCGGCGCACGCGCCGGCGGCGGTGTTCCCCACGCTGGCCGACACGGCCGCCGTGCTCGAGGCGATCTTCGATGCGTGAGGTAGAGCTGAAAGCGGTGCTCGACGACTGGGCGCGCCGCGCTGTGCGCCTAACGCGGGCCGGCGGCTCGGCCGCCTCCGTCAGCTCGGC
>DAHUXU010000618.1 GCA_027307005.1 Gemmatimonadota bacterium | reverse complement strand
CGTGATGTTTTTTTCATAGACCTTCCACCGCGTACCGATGGGGCCCGACATGCCGTTGTCCGGACCGCCATGGCCGGCGTCGACGACCACCGTCCGGCGCGCGGCGCTCGAGGGCACGCGCACGGGCGCGTCGCTGCCGCGCACCGCGGGCGCTACGGTCACCTGAAACGCCAGCAACATCGCGGCAATCATCGGACGCGCGCCGCCCGCGCCATGTCGCGCTCGTCCTCACGCCGCCGCGCATCGTCGCGCTTGTCGTGGAGTTTCTTTCCCTTGCCCAACGCGAGCGTCACCTTCGCCTTCCCACGCGTGAAGTGCACATCGAGCGGCACCAGCGTCAGCCCTTGCCGCTCGACGGCGCCAATGAGCTTTCGGATCTCGCGCCGATGGAGCAGCAGCTTTCGCGTGCGGCGCGGCTCGTGATTGAATTGATTGCCTTGCTCGTAAGGTGCGATGTGCGCATTGAGCAGAAATACCTCGCCACCGGTCACGATCGCATACGCGTCGGCGATGTTCGCCTGTCCAGCGCGCAGCGATTTGATCTCCGTACCCGTAAGCACGATACCGGCCTCCCACGTGTCGAGGAGATGATAGTCGTGCCGGGCGCGCTTGTTCCGCGCGACGGGCGCTTGCGCGTTGGTGTCGTCGGCTGTGGGCAAGGGCGAGGAATCGCGGCGCTCACAAACCGCCTGCGGGCGGCGTGGAACAGCCAGGTAATGGACGATCGTACGAGAGGCAAGTTAGACCCCTCGGAAGACGCAGGCAACACACGAACTCAGGTCCGTTTGATATAATCGGAACATGATCATTGGAGAAATCGTCGCCGTCGCGTTGCGCGCCCTGGCGGCAAACACGCTTCGATCCGTCCTCACGATGCTCGGCATCGTCATCGGTGTGGCTGCCGTCATCGCCATGTTGGCACTTGGCACCGGTGCGCGTCGAGCCATCCAGGCGCGCATCGCATCGCTCGGCACCACGCGTCTGTCGGTGAATCCCACCCGCGTCGTGCATGGCGGCGTCGAAACCAGCGACATCCACCACATCACGATGCAGGATGTGGACTTTCTCAAGCGCCGCTCGCGGCTGATCACGGCCATCCAGCCGCAGCAGCATCGCGATCTCCAGGTCGAGTATCGTGGCGCCAACACGTTCGTGCACATCACCGGCGCCACGCCCAACTTTCTCCAGGTGCAGAACTACCACATCGCGGTCGGGCGCATGTTCACCGATGATGACGGCCATGCGCGCCGCCGCGTCGCCGTGGTCGGCACGACCGTCCTGCACGATCTCAACTTGTCCGACGCAAGCGAGGTCCTCGGCAAAGAGATTCGGATCTCCGGGATCGGCTTCACGGTGATCGGCGTGCTGGCGTCGAAGGGAGAAGCCGCAGGCGGTTTCTTCGACCCCGATGATCAGGTGCTGATCCCCTTCAACACGGGGCGCTTCATCGTGTTCGACACGCCGTACCTGAACGACATCGACGTGTTGGCGCCAAGCGAAGCAGCGATTCCACAGACGATGGCGGAATTGCAGCGGATCATGCGACGGGCCCATCGCCTTCGCCCCGGCGAGGCCGATGACTTCCGCATCCACAGCCAGATGGATTTTCTGAGCGCGCTCAGCGACACGACGAAGATCTTCAGCTTGCTGCTCGCGGCGATCGCGAGCGTGAGCCTGCTCGTGGGCGGCGTGGGCATCATGAACATCATGCTCGTATCGGTCACCGAGCGAACCCGCGAGATCGGCATTCGCAAGGCGTTAGGCGCGACGCGGCATCAGATCCTGCTGCAGTTCCTGATCGAGGCGGTCACGCTGTGCGCGCTCGGCGGAGTCATCGGCATTCTCGTCGGTGTCGGCGGCGCATCGGCGCTGAAGGATGTGATGCGGTGGAACGAGCAGGTGGTGCCGGCGACCGTCGGCGTCGCGTTCGTGTTCGCCGCGCTGGTGGGCATCATCTTCGGCGTGTGGCCGGCGCGCCGCGCGGCGCGCCTCGATCCGATCATCGCCCTGCGCTACGAGTGATCGGCGGCCGCGCCGAACTCAGGGTCGCGGTTCTCGCACCACTGACTCACGCTGTCCAACTGCGCCAGGTAGAGGGCGAACGGCACGAGCTGCGTGTCGCTGAAGTCCCCGCGCACGTACCAGTAGGCGGACCGCGACACGAGCCACCCGCGGCGCATCAACCGCGGCCGCCGCAGACCGGCCACGTAGGCCCCGGCTTCGCGGAGCTGGCGGCGGTAGTACGGGGCATCGGCCGGCGTTCCGTTAGGCGCGCGCACGGAACGCAGCCCGGTCTCGGTATCGAACCGCAGGTACGCGTGCGCCGGGTACGCGCGGCGGATGGCATCGGGGTGGAATCGCTTGTCGAGGAACATCTCGGCCGGCAGCGAGGCCAGGAGCTCGAACACCGACGGATCGAGGTAGGGCGTCATGACGCGGCCGGCCGCGTTCCAGAGGCCGAACGGCACGAGCGCGATCTCCCGGCGCGTCCGATTCCAGAAAATGTACGAGCCGATCGGGTTCGGCGCATCGAGGTGATGGCGCAGCTCCTCGGACACACGCGCGATCGCACGGTCACGTGACCACCGCGCCGCCATCGCGGGCGGCACCATGCGCATCGCGCCGTCGTCCAGCATCAGCCGGGCCAAATCCTCGATGCTGCCCGCACGCGCCAGTGCCAGTTGCGACGCGTCCAGGCGGTGGCCGTTGGACAGCACGTCGCCGGCGATGCCATCCCAGATCGCGACGTCCTGCTTGGACAGGCGGTCGGCCCGCGCCATGAACCACGCGTGCTCGTCGGC
>DAHUXU010000722.1 GCA_027307005.1 Gemmatimonadota bacterium | reverse complement strand
GCGATCACCGCTCCATCTGCGCGTAGCCGCCGCGATAATACAGCAGCGGACGGCCATCCGCCGCGCCGGCCGCGATCACATCGCCTAACACGATCATGTGGTCGCCGCCGTCGAATCGCGACGCGACGCTGCACTCCAGATACGCGAGAATGTCGTCGAGCAGCACGCATCCGGTCACGCCGCGCGTGTAGCCCAACCCGTCGAACCGGTCGTCGCGTTCCTCGGCGAAACGGCGCGAGATCGCTTCCTGCGCCGTGGTGAGGATGTTGACGGCGAACTGCGATGCGCCCGCGATGACGGGATACATGTCCGCGCTGCGTTCCACGCAGCAGAGGACGCGCGGCGGCTCGAGACTGACGGAACAGAACGCGCTCACCGTCATTCCGTGGTCGCGGCCCGTTGCATCCCGCGCGGTGACGACGGTGACCCCGGTCGCGAACCGGCCAAGCGTACTTCGAAACGTCGCTGCATCGATCATGGCGTCCGGAATCTCCGTCAGGTCGCGAGCAGGCGGAGAAGATAGCGCAGCGACAGAATTTCGCTCGGCGGGACGAAGTCGCCGGCGACGCCGACGAACAGATCGGCCATGTCCTTGCGTCGGCCGAGGGTGCGCGCGGCGCGGTTCATGAGGGCAGGGACGGCAACGGCGAGTGACACCAGCCGCTCGACGCGCCACTTGCCGCGAAATGTGCGACGGCGCTCGGCGTCGTATGCGGCGAGTGCAGCGTCGGCATCGGTTGGGGAGCGTGCGTCGAGCGCGTTGGCAATGTGCGGCGCGACCAGCTCGCCGCCGCGCAGCGCCGCATAGATGCCTTCGCCGGTGAACGGATCGTAGAAGTCGGCCGCGTCGCCCACCAGCGCCGCGCCGCGCGCCCACGCGCGGCGCGCGTGGTGGGCGAACGGCCCCGTGGCTCGGACCGCATCCACACGTTCGGCGCGCGCCAAGCGCGCGCCTATGTGTGGATGCGCTCGGAGCCACCCGTCGAAGAAGGCCGCCGCCGCCCCCGCGGCGCGCTTGACGCGCGCCGCGGGTGCGACGACGGCCACGTTGGTCAGCCCCCCGCCCACGTCCGCAATCCCCGCATAGCCATCGCGCTCCACGTGCATCTCGCCGTACGCTCCCATGCCATCGACCCCGCGATAGTGCGCGATCATCGCGATGCGCCTGGGCCGCCGTTGCGCGCGCGACAGGCCGAGCCGCCGTGCGACCACGGAACGCAGGCCGTCAGCGCCGACCACGATGTCGGCACGCCGCACCGCCGACTGGCCGCGTGCGTCGAGCACCTCCACGCCGGCCACCGCGCCTCGTGCGTTCCGCACGAGGCCCGTCACCCGTTCTTCTTCCACCACCTGCGCGCCTGCGATCCGCGCCCGCTCGAGCAGGATGGCGTCGAGCAGCGATCGCCGGAGCGCCAGCCCACGATCGCGGAATCCCCGGAATCCGTGCGCGGCGGCGAAGTCGCCCCGCAGCAGGGCTCCGTTAGGCGACCGGACCGTCATGCCCGCCAGGTGCGCCGCCCCCGCGCGCTCGCAGTCGCCTAACGCGCCCATCGCGTCCAGCAGCCGCGAGGCCTCGGGACTCAGGTACTCGGCGCAGGGTTTGTCCCGCGGAAACCGCGCGCGGTCCACCACCATGACGTCGATGCCGCGCCGGGCCAGGTGCCACGCCGTCGAGCTGCCGGCCGGCCCCCCGCCGACCACGATCACGCGCGCCGGTGCCACTCAGCCCGCGCGAACCCGGTCGCCTAACCGCGCGACCCGCTGGCACACACCGATGTACCGCCAGTGCGGCCGCGGCAGGCGCAGCAGCGACGCCAGCCGCGTCAGGTACGGCAGGATCGCCGAGCGGGAGTCGGCCGAGAACATGACCCGCGGATGGCGGGCCGCCACCTGCCGCAGCCGCGCCACCGTCGCCTCGATGGACATCGCACTCGAGAAGTAGAACCGCGGCGCCAGCAGCGCGTCGCCGTGTTCCACCACGCCCTCGTCGAGCGCGACGCGATGCAGCGTCGTCCCCGGATACACGCGCAGGCCCACCGTGACGTAGACCGCGTCCCCCCGCTCGAGCCGCTCCGTGGCGAACGCCAGCGTTTCGTTCAGCGTCTGCATCGTCTCGCCCGGACCGCCCACCAGACAAATCCAGAGGACGCCGATGCCGGCGCGCTCCACCTGGCCCGCGACCTCTCGCACGCGCGCCGCGTCGAAGCCTTTCGCCAGGCGCTCGAGCACGCGATCGCTCTCGCTCTCGGCCGTGATGCCTAACCAGCGGAATCCCGCCGCATGCATCGCACCGAGCAGGTACGGCGGCACCGCGGCCGGCGTGAAGGTGGTCGTGTCGAGCCGCACTTTGAGCGGCCGCCGCGTGATGGCTTCGCAGATCGCCGCCGCGTGGCGGGGTGGGGCATTGAACGTGGAATCCACGAACTCGAAATGATGCACGCCTGCGTCGCGAACCAGCTCGTCCATTTCATCCACGACGTGCTCGGGGTCGCGCAGGCGATAGCCCCATCCTTCCACATTGAGGTACGTGCAGTAAATGCACTTGAACACGCATCCGCGCTTGGTCTGGATGGGCACGGTCCCGCCGCGCCGCTCGTACTTCGCGAGATCGAGCCACCGGTGCATGCGCGCGGCCGGAAAGGCATCCACGTCGGGATCGCCGCCGGGCGGCGTGACGATCGTCGCCGACTGGTCCCGGTGCACGACGCCCGGAATCCCCGCCGGGTCGCGGCCCGCCGAGAGCGCGTCGAGCAGCGCCGTGGTGGCGCGCTCGCCGTCGCCGGCCACCGCGTAGTCCACGCCTAACTCATCGAACAGCGACGCGGGCGCGACGCCGAACGCCGCGCCGCCGGCGATCACCCGGGCGCCGGGCGCGGCGTCGCGCAACGTGCGCAGCACCGCCGCCGCCTCGGGCGTGTAGTGCTCGAGCGCGATCAGGTCGCTGTTGTCGATGTTGCGGACCGAGACGCCGATGACATCCGGCCGGAACGTCGCTGCGGCGGCGCGGGCGGCGGCATGGGGATCGGAGGCAAAACAGAGATCCGCCACCCGCACCGTGTATCCTGCCTGGTCCAACGCCGACGCCACACACGCCACACCGTTAGGCACGACGGGCATCGGCTGCCGCTCGCGGTTGGTGCTCACCAGCAGCACCCTGGGACGCGTGGCCGGCGAAGCAGCCGGCCGCTGGTCGCGCGCTACCGGAGCGGACGAGGGAGCGTCGTCACCCTGTTAGCACGAACTCCGTTTGGCCGAGTAAGAGTGTGCTGCCATTGATGACGTACGAGAACTGCTCCGTGCCCGGGTTCGGCGCCTGGAACGTGATCGACACCGTGCTGCCGTCGGCCGTCCACGTGCCGTTCGAGATCGTCGTGTCCGACACGCTCGTGGTGATGTCGAACGTTATCACCGTTCGCGACGCCGTGCCGTCCGCGCTGAATTGCCAGATCGTCTGCTGGTTGGTCGGATCGCCGGCCACCGTGTCGACGA
>DAHUXU010000584.1 GCA_027307005.1 Gemmatimonadota bacterium | reverse complement strand
TCGACGAGCCGACCAACCACTTGGATCTGGAAACGTCGGCGTGGCTCGAGGCGTATCTCCGGGGCGCGGGCGAGACCGTGCTGCTCATCAGCCACGATCGCGCCTTTCTCGATGGCGTCGTCGATCACGTCCTGCATCTCGAAGATGGACGCGCGTTCGCGTACACGGGAAGCTATCGCGCGTTCGTCCGCCAGCGCGATGAGCGCCGCCTAACGCAGCAACGCGCGTATGCGCAGCAGCAGCGCGTGATCGCGGGAGAAGAGGACTACATTCGCCGGAACATTGCCGGCCAGAACAGCCGCCAGGCCAAAGGGCGTCGCACGCGTCTCGAGCGCATGCCCAGACTGAGTGCGCCGCCGACCGAGGAAGATGTGATGGCGTTTCGCTTGTCGGCGGTGGAACGCGGCGGCGATCAGGTGCTGGTGGCGGATCATGTGCGCCTGGCTCAAGGCGGTCGCACTCTGATCGATCATTTCAGTGCCACGGTGCGACGCGGCGATGTGATCGGACTCGTCGGTGCAAACGGCGCCGGCAAGTCGTCTTTGTTGCGCGCGAGCCTCGGCGAGATGCAGCTCGAGGATGGAACGATTCGGTTAGGCGCGTCGATCGCGCCGGCCTACTACCGGCAAGAGCTCAGCCAGGTCCCTGTCGGACGGTCGCTGCTCGACGTGATCGGGACGCTCCGCCCGCTGTGGGGGCGCGGCGCGATGCTGAGTCATCTCGCGCGCTTCGGTTTCACGGGCGACACCGTGCAACGAAGCACGGACACGCTGTCAGGCGGGGAGCGGGCACGGCTCGCGCTCGCAATGCTCATGCTCGCGCATGCCAATCTCATCTTGCTCGACGAGCCCACGAATCATCTGGATGTCGAGTCGATCGAAACGCTCGAGGACGCGCTGTCCGCGTACGATGGCACCATCATCCTCGTGAGCCATGATCGCGCGCTGCTGCGCAGCCTTGCGACGCGCGTGTGGGCACTTCACGACCAACGGATCGCGGACTTCGATGGAGGTTTTGCCGACTGGGAGCAAGCGGTAGCGGAGCGCACGCAGGAGTCGAACGCCGCGCGGGCCGAATCCAAACGGCCGACACGCGAGCAACGGCTGGAGGCGGCGGCGCGGGAGCAGCGCCGCACGGACGAGCGCGCAAGCCGCGCCGCTCGACGGGCTCTCGACGCGGCGGAAGCGGATGTGATGCGGATTGACGCGCGCGTCGCTTCGCTCACGGCGCTGTTGGAGGACCCATCCCTCTACAAATCGCCGTCCGGCATCGATCGTGCTCGAGACTTGAGCGCCGAGCTCGACGCGGCAAAACGCGAACTGGATGCCGCGGTCGGACGATGGGAAGCCATGGCGAACACCGACTGACACCACCGCGCGTCAGAACTCCCCGATGAATCCGATTTCCGGCTCGAGGTGATATCCGTGCTGCTCCTGCACGCGTCGTTGGGCAGTGGCGATGACGGCGCGAACATCCGCGGCGGTCGCTCGGCCGAGGTTCACGATGATGTTGGCATGGATCGTCGAGATCTGCGCGTCTCCGTGGCGAAAGCCTTTGAGGCCGCATTGATCGATGAGCCGGCCGGCGCCGACGCCTTCGATTTTCTTGAAGATCGACCCCGCGCTCGGAAACCAATCGAGCCATGGATGACGCGCGCCACGCCAGCTCAGATTGTCTTCCATCACGCGGCGCATCGCTGCCGGATCGCCTTGCGTTAGGCGCAGGGTCGCGGCGAGCACGATGTCACGCCGATGGTGGAACACGGTGTCGTCGTATCCGAAGTCGACGTACGACGCATCGACCGTTCGGCGCGCGCCGTCTTCCGCCAGAATCTCGCACGAATCGAACACCTCGGCGATGAACATCGTCCGGGCGCGCTCGGGCGCCGGCGACAGAAAGTGCAGATTCTGCCACACCGCTCCGCCTAACGTGCTCGGGATACCGACGTAGTGCTCGAGTCCCGACCAGCCGCGGCGCACGGCTTCCATGATCAAATCGCGCATCACCGTTCCGCTCCCGGCGGTGACGCGCCCGTCGTCCGACCACCGCGAGTGCGACGCTACGTTCCGGATGACCAGTCCGCGGAATCCCTTGTCGCCGACGAGGATGTTGGCGCCGAGTCCGAGTACGAACCACGGGATACCGGTGTCGCGTGCCGCGCCCACCGCGCCCGCAAGCTCGTCCGCGCTCTGGGCTTCGACGAACAGGTCGGCCGGTCCGCCGATCTTGAACGTCGTGTACGGCGCGAGCGCGACGTTGGTGCGAATGCGTTCTGGCCCGATGAACGACGCCAGGCGGGCGGCGACGTCTGTGTGCGGCGTGGCGGCGGAGGTCATCCCGAGATCAAGAAATCAGGGTGAGCATCGGATCGCCAGTCGTGCCCGTCAGCGTCCGTGCGCTTGCGGGTTCATCGGGCGGCCGATCGGCGCGGGCCGCTGGCCGAGCAGACGTTGCACGTCGGAGAGCGATCCGCCGGCCTCGCAGAGCGCACCGAGCGCGCGATACACCAGTTCCGCGACTTCGGTGGTGGCAATGGTCACGTCCCGGCGGGCCGAATCGGTAATGGCGTCAACCGCGTCGTCGCCTAACTCTCGCAGCCGGCGGCGTGGCACCGCGCCCTCGGTCCCAATGCTCGCGCGCTCGGTGAGCGCGACGTTCTCGTCGTCTTCCGGGTGGGAGAAGCAGGAGGGCGCCCCCGTGTGGCATGCTGGGCCGGCCGGAACGACGCGCGCCAGCAACGCGTCACCATCGCAGTCGCAGGCCAGCGAGACGATGCGGTGACGCGGGCCGCCGGCGTTCGACCGCCAACGGCCATCCAGCCGGACATGGCAATGGAGGTCGCCTGTGGCCAGCGTGTGCGCAATGGATTCGCGATCGGCGCGTCCCACCATGAGCACGAGGCCGCTCGCTGCATCCTGCGCAACCACCGATACGACGCCGTCATCCTGCGAAAAATTCAGCTGTGACAAGTCGAACATGGATCGCTCCGCGCGCATGGCGCGTGGCCGGTGTCTCGCCTAACGATTAGCCGCGGCCGGACTCGGGCGCCGCGTCAGGCCTGTGGAAACTCTTCGGCTAAGGTGCGCGCATCGAGGCGGCCCGCGGACAATGCCCAACCGACGATCGTCGCCGACACGCCGCGCTCCTCCAGATCCCGCAGCTCCGACAGCGTCGTGATGCCTCCGGCCGCAATTACCGGATTCAACGATACGTCAGTCAGATCCTCCATCAGAAACAAGTCGGTCCCGCGAACGTGCCGATGGCGCTGCGCAACAGTTACGATCACGGCGGCGAGCGGCAACTCGTTCCAATCATCGATCACGCTCAAGAAATCGCGCGCCATCACAGTTCGATCGCGCGTCACGACGTGTCGGTCGCGGACCAGGACACCCGGCGCAACCCGACCGGGAAACTGCGCCGCGGCATCCGCCAACCAGCCTCCGTCTTCGATCGCCTGGGCCCCGATCACGACACGGTCGGCGCTCGCTTGCAGAAGACGATCGATCTCCTCGAACGTGCGGACGTCGCCCCCGACTTGCACCGGAGCCTCGATGTTGTACAGCAGCGACGCGATGAGGCTCGCATTGTCGCCGCGTCCCGAGGCGGCGTCGAGATCGGTGATGTGCATGCGGCTGAATCCGAGTCCGGCCCATGAACGTGCGAGTGCAATCGCGTCTGCGGCATGCCCAGCGTCAACGTCGCGCGTGCCGGTGTCCGGACGCACGCTTGCGCCATCGCGAAGATTGAGCGCTGGAATGACGATCACCGAGGCTCCCGTTGGGCCATGTCGCGCGGCGTCAGATCGTTAGTCGATCGGTATCGCGCACGGGACGACACCGGGAAACTACGAGGCATAGGCGCCCTGCGCAGGCCGCGACTGAGCCTGCGGTGAAAAAACGGCCCGACGCACTCGACGTGATCGGGCCGCATCGCGACCGGGCGAGTGACGCGCTCAGCCGGCTTACTGCGCGGCCACCTCGAAGCAGCACTGCGGCCGCTCGCCGTGGTCGCAACATTCGCGCACCGGCGAGCCCACCGCCTCACTCAGCAGCGCCTCGACCGAAGCGCAAACTTCAGGATGGCCGCGCACGGCGGCGCCGAGCGGACAACCGTGCCCGCGAATCCGGAACGTTCCGTCGTGTTCCTCAACGGACGTGGCGCCTCCCAACTCCTCGAGAATTGCCGCAGCGCGTTCAACACGGTCGCGATGCGAGCCCGACGCCCGGCTGCTCTCGGCTGCGAGTCGCTGGCCCACCGTGCGCATGATGCTTTCGAGCTCCGCCTGACTCAGTCGCTCAGACAGCACGTCGACCAAGCGCGCGAACACGACGACGTAGGCGCGCGAAAGGAGCTGATTGGTTTCCTCGGTCACCCGATAGGTATTGGCCGGCTTCCCGACCGAACCGCGCTTGGGCTCATGCTGCTCGACGAGTCCATCGCGTTCGAGGGCTGCGAGATGAGCGCGAACGGCGTTGTCGGTGAGATGGAGATCGCGAGCGATCTGATCGACCGTGAGCGCTGCCCGTCTCAGGAGCCCGACAATACGCCCGCGGGTGCTGGCGTAAAACTTCCTGTTCCAACGAGTTACACTGTTCATTTCGGCAGTCCTTGTCGTGTGGGACAGGATAACAGATTGCACAACGAAATACAATATCTACACGATTTGATTGACAAATTGTGATAACGCAGATCATCTTCTTTGCACGACATATCCGGGGGTGAGTGGGCTCCGGACCACAATCCAGCGCGAAAGAGGAGGAATGTCATGCTGAAGATGGTATCCATTGCTGCAGTAGTGGGGCTCGCATCCGCGTTCGCCATGCCGGCCACGCATATGCTGAAGGCCAATCTCAGTAACGCTGCGTCTTCGACCGCGAGCCAAGCGGCGCTCGACGACGCCACGATCGTCGCGATCTTCGACGAAGCGAACACGGCGGACATCGAAACGAGCGGCCTGGCCGCGAAGCGCGGCGCTAGCAAGGACGTCCGCGCTCTGGGCAAGCAGTTCGCGCACGACCACACCGCCGTTCGCCAGCAGGGCCGTGATCTCGCGAAGAAGCTCGGCGTGACGCCG
This sequence comes from Gemmatimonadota bacterium, assembly GCA_027307005.1. Classification (GTDB taxonomy): domain Bacteria; phylum Gemmatimonadota; class Gemmatimonadetes; order Gemmatimonadales; family Gemmatimonadaceae; genus JADGGM01. Next base: position 17,596 of record DAHUXU010000584.1, on the reverse strand, counting down.
ACGCCGCCCAAGCCTGATCAGGGGAAAGAAGCCGCGGAGGCTGCGCTCAAGGATCTCGAATCGAAGCACGGCGCCGAATTCGACAAGGCGTATCTGGCTCATGAGGTCGCGTTCCATCAGCAGGTAATTGACGCGATCAACAATACGCTTCTGCCCGCCATAAAGAACGCCGACCTCAAAGCGTTCGTTCAAAAGGTCGTCCCGGCGTTCGAGGGGCATCTCGCGGCGGCCAAGAACCTGCAGCAGAAGCTGGGTCAGTGACGACAGGGCTCGCGGCTCGGCGACTTGAAGCGCGGTCCCGTTGCCAGTAACTCTGCGACCACACGTTCGAGAGTCTCCATCCCAATGAGCAGCGAGCAGCAGCTGGCGGGACCCGATCTTACGTTAGGCGTTTCCCTCGCCGCGCTCGTCGATGGCGTGATGCTTCTCGGTCACGCCAACGGCGAAGCGGTGTTGATCGTGCGGCGCCGCGATGAGGTGTTGGCCATGGGCGCGGTGTGCACGCATTACGGCGGACCGTTAGCAGAAGGACTGCTGGACGGCGACCACGTGCACTGTCCGTGGCATCACGCGTGCTTCAATCTGCGCACGGGTGAAGCTCTGGAAGCGCCGGCGCTCAATCCCGTCGCTTGCTGGCGGGTCGAGGTACGGGGCGAGAAGGCGTACGTCACTGAAAAAGTCGAACGCGAACCGCTCGCGCCGACCCCCAACCCGTCGCGGCGGAGCGGAAGCCGACCGGGACACATTGGAATCATCGGCGGCGGCGCCGCGGGCAATGCCGCGGCCGAAATGTTGAGGCGGGAAGGTTATGACGGGCGCATTACGGTGATCGACGTCGATCGCGATTCGCCGTACGACCGGCCGAACCTCTCCAAGGACTACCTGGCAGGCAACGCCCCCGAAGAATGGATTCCACTGCGTCCGCCGGGCTTCGACGAGGCGCATGGTATCGATGTCGTGCGCGGACGCGTCGTCTCGTTCGATGCGAAGGACAAACGCGCAGCGCTCGAAGGCGGCGCCGAGCATCGGTTCGATCGCGTGTTGCTTGCGACCGGTGCGAGTCCGATTGCGCTCCGGGTGCCTGGCGCGGATTCTCCACGCCTGCACTACCTGCGTTCGCTCGCCGACAGCCGCAGCATCGTTGCGTCGTCCGCGTCGGCCAAGCGCGCGATCGTGATTGGCGCGAGCTTCATTGGCCTCGAGGTCGCGGCGTCGTTGCGTGCGCGTGGACTCGAGGTGCACGTCGTCGCGCCGGAGGCAGTGCCGTTCGAAAAAATCCTCGGTGCTGAGTTAGGCAAATTCGTCAAGGCGCTGCACGAGGAGCACGGCGTCGTTTTTCATCTGCAGCACACGGCCGCTTCCATCACCGCGGACGGCATCGTGTTGGACGACGGCACCGCGCTTGGGGGGAACCTCATCGTGGCCGGGATCGGCGTTCGGCCTAACGTTGGACTCGCCGAATCGGCCGGCCTGAGCATGGATCGCGGGGTGGCGGTCAACGAGCGCCTCGAGACGAGCGCAGCCGGAGTGTTCGCAGCCGGCGACATCGCGCGCTGGCCCGATGCGTGGACGGGCGAGCGCATCCGTGTCGAGCACTGGGTGGCCGCTGAACGCCAGGGTCAGGCCGTCGCTCGCAACCTCCTCGGCGCCGGGGAACCTTTTCGGAGCCCGCCGTTTTTCTGGAGCGCCCACTACGACGTCACGATCGCGTACGTGGGACATGCATCGAGTTGGGATCGCATCGACGTGCACGGCTCTGTTGAGAAGCGCGATTGCGCCGTCGCCTATCAGAGCAAGGGGAAGACGTTGGCCGTTGCGAGCATTTTCCGTGACGATGTGAGTCTCGGAGCCGAGGTCGCGATGGAGCGGGGAGACGGCGAGGCGCTTCAGTCCCTGCTAGCGAAGAAGTAGGCGAGCAGCAGCGAGACTCGAAGCCGGCGAGGTGTCGGCTTTGAAGTTTGTTCAATGTTGAACGGTACGACCGCTTTCCCGTTTCTTCTTTTCACTCGCAGGCCCGGGGGTTTTATGCGCGCTTCGATAGTGATCGTTCTCGCCTCGGTCGTTGCTGCCGGCTGTGGAGGTGGCGGTGGAGGCGGAGGTGTTGGACCGCAGCAGACGTTCACGAGTGTGCAGGTCCAGCCTGATACGCAAACGATCTTCGGCGCGCCTGGTACGACGACGCAGATGAGTGCCGTTCCACTCGATCAAGATGGTCACCAGATGGCCGGTCTGCCGGCCGCCACCTGGTCATCGAGCGACGCGACCATCGCGACAGTGAACGGCGGTGGTCTCGTGACCTCGGTTGCGCTCGGCGGACCTGTGACGATCTCCGCTTCGATCAGTTCGGGCGGTGTCACAAAGAATGGCTCGGGCAGCGTAACGGTCGCTGACTTCCCGACGACAGCGAGCGTCACAGCGACGACGGGTCAGCAGTTCACGCCTTCGACGGTCACCATCAAGGCAGGAGGGTCGGTGACATGGGTATTCCAGTCGTTGGCGCACACGGTCACATTCAACACACCGGCGCCGGCCGGAACGCCTGCTGACATCGGCACCGCGGCAGCCCCGGTATCCGGTCAGTCGATCAGCCGGACGTTCTCGACAGCCGGGACGTTCAATTACCACTGCTCGATTCACCAGGGGATGACCGGCGTCGTCGTCGTCAAGTAAGTCACGCGTCGTGTCGCCTTACGAACGGGAGCGCCGTATCGGCGGCGCTCTCGTTTTTGTTGCGGTGATGACTATTTCTCGTAGGAGCGCCGCGCGCGCACTACTCGAGCGCGTGCGGTTTGCCTTTCGTATTCCATGTGAATAAGTTCACAATGCTTCGCGTCAGGGGACCGAAGCAATCCCAGCAACTTTTTGCAATAGCTCGGCACTGGAGGCCTCAAGCAATGCGGTTCATCGGACAAGTAGCGCTGATTACTGGCGCATTCGTCCTTGGCGCGTGTGGCGGCGGCTCGAAGAACGCGGCATCGACCTCGGATAGCACGGCGGCGAGTGCGCCGCCGGCGAGCGAGAGCGCCGCGGCACCGGCCGCTGCCCCGGCTGCAGGCGGCGCGTCGGCAACATCGGCGACGGCTGCGCCGATCACCGGTAAGACATGGGACGTGAAGATGATAGGTGACGACAAGGGCTATCGGTTTGAGCCGGCGACGCTCACGATCAAGGAAGGCGACGGCATCAAATTCACGATGGTGTCCGGCGGCCCGCACGATGTCGCCTTTGACTCGACCACGATTCCAAGCGGAGCGACGGCGCAGCTGACGGCGAACATGCCGAATCAGATGGCGCCCCTGCAGAGTAACTTCCTCATGAATCCTGGCGAGAGCGAGACGATTTCGTTCGCCAAAGTGCCGAAGGGAACCTATCCATTCCATTGCATGCCCCACCTCGCGCTGGGCATGAAGGGATCGGTCACCGTGCAGTAAGTCGGCGTCCAGGCGAAGACGTCGCTGCAATGCGGGGGCGAGGGTGCCGGTCACTCTCGCCCCCGCATTAATTTGTCCCTCGATTACCCCGCCGTTTCACGCGCATCCCCGCCCCACTCTCATTCCTCCGTCTCTCGCGTATGAAGCGATCCCTTGCCGGACTTGCCGTGGGCCTGGCTGCTGTTGCGTGCGCAAGCCAACAGGCGCGAGTCGCCGCGGTCCAGCCTGCAGCGCAGTCGACGTCGCCTAACGACAGCCTCCGCGATGCGCACCGGAGCGCGACGGCCGGCACGCAGCACTGGGACGGGTTTCTCCCGCTCGACCTCGATGCGAGGGGCGAGCGGGTGCTGCTCGAGATTCCTCGCGACTCGACGCGCGCGCTCCTCTTCGTGTCGCTCGCGACGGGATTGGGTTCGAATCCGATCGGACTCGACCGAGGCGCGGACGTCGCCGCCTTCGTCGCCCGATTCGATCGGGCCGGGAACCACGTGCTGCTGGTGCTCGAGAACTGGAACTATCGGAGTTCATCGCCTAACCAGGACAACGTGCGCAGCGTACACGAGTCGTTTCCGCCGAGCACCGTTGCCGCGCTGCCAATCGTCGACGAGCGTTCCGGGGTCCTGATCGTGGACGCGAGCCCGATGGTTTTCCGCGATTGGGCGCACGTCGCGGAAACGCTCGATGCGAACAAGCAAGGCTCGTATGCGCTGGCTCGCGATCGATCGACCATCTTCGTGCCGTACACGAAAGCGTTTCCGGCGAACACGGAAATCGACGCCTCGCTGACGTTCGCGCTGACCAACGGAAAAGCGGGCGACATCGTCTCCGCGATCGTACCGGATCCATCGGCAATCACCTTACGCCAGCACCTGTCGCTGCTCCCGCTTCCGGACAGCGGCTACGAGCCGCGGACGCTCGATCCTCGCGTGGGATATTTCGGCGTCACCTTCAAGGACTACGGCCAGCCCGTTCAGGGTTCTCTCGAGCAGCGGTGGATCGCGCGACACCGATTGGAGCGCGTGAATCCGTCGGACCCGAACAGCCCCATCAAACATCCGATCGTGTACTACGTCGACCGGGGTATTCCCGAGCCAATCCGCACGGCGGTGAAACAAGGCGTGAGCTGGTGGGCGACGGCGTTCGACGAGGCGGGTCTCAAGGGCGCCTTCCGCGTCGAGGATCTTCCGGAGGTCGTCGACCCAATGGATGCACGCTACAACGTGGTGCAGTGGGAAAATCGCAACGAGCGCGGGTGGTCCATTGGCGGCTCGCTCGGCGATCCGCGCACGGGAGAAATCATCAAAGGCATGGCGCGGCTCGATTCGCACCGCGAGCGCACCGACTACAATCTGTACGCGGGCCTCATGGGTGCCGCATCATCCGCGGCCGACACGGCGTTCGTGTTGGCCCGCGTGCGACAGAAGGCAGCGCACGAAGTCGGGCACACGTTAGGCCTGGCGCACAACTACATCGCATCGACGTACGAGCGGGGATCCGTCATGGATTATCCGCCGCCGCGCGTCCGCATGGCGTCCGATGGAAGCATCGACATCAGCCAGGCCTATGCCTCTGGTCCGGGCGCGTATGATGTGTGGGCGATCCATTGGGGGTACGGCATTTTCCCGCGCGCCAGCGAAGCCGACTCGCTTCGCGCAATCGTCACGGATGGGTTGCGCAAAGGATACTTGTTCCTTTCGGATGCCGATGCACGTCCGGACTTCGCATCCGATCCGCGCACCAACTTGTGGGACGACCAGGCGTCTGCATCGAATTTTCTCCGCGATCAGATGGCGGTTCGAGGCGCCGCAATTGCCAAGTTCGGGTTGCGCAACATCCGACCCGGTGAACCGGTTGCGCTGCTGCAAGAACGCTTCGTGCCTCTGTACTTCCTGCATCGCTTTGCGCTCAACTCGTTAGGCAAGACGATCGGCGGAATGGAATACGCCAACGCAGTGAACGGCGACGGACAGCCGGAAACACAACCGATTCCCGCGACACAGCAGCGAGCGGCCCTGCATCAACTGTTAGGCGCGCTGGCGCCGGCCGAGCTGGCGATCCCCGATACGGTGCTGACCCTCATGGGACCGCGGCCGTTCTCGTACGAAGAGTCTCACGACCTGTTCGGCAGTCGCACGCGCCCCGCGTTCGACGAGTTCGGTGCCGCGCGAACGTTGGCGCAAATGATCGTGAGCAGCATTCTCGAACCCGAGCGCGCGGCCCGTGTCGTTCGTTTCGCGACGTCGGAGGCGAGCCCACTCACTCTCGAGGAAGTCATCGACTCGCTCATCGGTACCACGTGGGGTGCGAGCGTGCCGTCGACGCCCAAGCTCGCGGCGCTCCAGCGCGTGACGCAGCGTGCCGTCGCGGATCAGTTGCTCCTGCTGGCATCCGATCACAATGCCGCGCAAGAAGTGAGGGCAATCGCCGATCTCGAGATCACGAAACTTCGCGCAACTGCCGAACGTCGCGAGCGCGCCGCTGCTTCTTTTGCCGAGCGTGCGCACTGGGCCTCGATCGCCGCAGACTACCGCCGCTGGATCGACCGCCGCGAGTTGCCCGCCCCAACCAAGGCTCTCGTTGCGCCGCCCGGTGACCCATTCGGCGAGCCGTAGCGCCTGCTGACGACGGGCGGCACGTGGGCGTCCATCAAAGAGTCGACGGCTTACGTGGGAGCAATGTCCGAGTCAGACAGCGTGGAGGAGACGAGAGACAGTCTGGTGACGGAGACGACGAGTGCCGAAGCAGAGCACACGCCGCCTCTCGTCGCGCCGGCGTTGCTCAGGTCAAGTCCGCACGCACCCGGTTGGATTCGGCGTCGCGCACGGAATGTGTACCGACGGCCGCTCCTCGTGAGCGCCGTCGGATTGACCGTGTTCGTCGTCGTGCTGTTGGCCGCGGTCGTCGCACCGTTGCAGGAGCGAAGCGCCGTGCGAGCGAACCTCCCGCTCGTGCGCCCGCGTCCGGACACGATTGAAATCCTGAAGCACATCGCGATGGCCGGGTCCATTGCACATCGATCTGATTCGACGCTCACCGCTGCCCGACTCTTGAACGCACGTCCGGAGAGCGTCGCCGACACGGCGCTCCGCACCTCGTCATCCTCGACGTCGGTACTCGATACAGCGGTTCTCGCCCGGACACACGATTCGGCGGTTGCCGCGTTCACCTCGGCGCGCCGATGGCTCGCACAGGCTCGCGACGTGGATCGCGACATGGATACAGCCGATGCGCGGGCGAAATCCGTCGACGCCATCGGCGCGTCCGTTCCGGCGATGCTCGCGGGAGCGGCGGCACTCGGCGGCGTAATCGGATTCGCGTTTGCACTGTCGCTCGAGCTGCGCGAGCCGCGCGTTGCCGACGACGACGAAGCCGAGTCGATCGCCGGCGTGCCTGTGCTGGCGTCGATCGGCGAAGCGCCGGCAGCGCCGGTTCGCCGCCGGCGGGCGGACCTGGAGACGCCTCCGTTAGTCGACCTCACGTCGGATGCGTACCGGCTGCTGTACGCGCAACTCGCCGACCGGTCGGACAACTTGCCGCTGCTGTCGATCGTGGGAGAGGACGCGGTCACGACTGCCGTCGTCGCCGCGAACCTTGGCGCGGTCGCAGCTCGACAGGTGCGCGATGTGTTGCTCATCGACACCGACGTCGAGCGGCAATCGCTGTCATCGGTGACACGTCTGCCCGGTACGCCGGGCTTGGTCGATGTCCTTGCCGGCCGACTCGATTGGGCCGCGGCAGTGCGGAGCGTGACTGTCGGTCGCGATCGAACGCTCGACGTGCTGCCGAGCGGTGCGTTCGGTGCTCACGAAGCGCTGGACTCGATGATTGCCGACGTGTCGGAACTTCTGGAGCACGTTGGACGCCGCTACGACTGCGTGTTGCTGAGCGCACCGCTGTCGCGAGCGGGGGAGCTGGGTTTGGCGGCGACGGTGGCCACGCCGGTGGTGGTGGTGCGCATCGCGCGCACACCGGTGAGCTCCCTCGGCCGACTAACAGGATTGATTCGGGACCGCGGGGCACGCAGCCGCGGAATCTTAATGTGGAATCGCGGTGAACCGACCTCGGCCGCAGCGCAGCGAGACGATCGCAACTCTTGAAAAATTCACCGGTTGGGCGAATAATGTATGCGGCGCCCGCGTTTGTTTAGCGGCCTGTGACGCACGTTAGGTTAGACTCGTCTAATGTTACAAGCAGGGCGAAGCTGGCTGGCGTTCCGAGCACGCTTCGTCACGGAGTCAAACCTTTGCTTCTGCGACAGAATGCTGTGCGCAGAGGCTTCCAATGAAAGAGCGCCGATGATGGCGCTCGGGGGAAGACGATGTCTCGGCGCCTTGGTTTCCACTCTTCGGCAATTCGCGCTGCGAGCGTGATGGCTGCGTTGGCGGCTGTTGTTGGTTGCAGTGATCGGTCAGCTGGGGTCACGGGTACGGGCGTGATGCAACCGCAGTCCCCGCCGATGCTGCCCTCGCAGAGCCTTGGCATGGTGCAGGTTACGGTGGACGATGCCGGGAACGTCACCACGGTGCCGCTGCAAGGAACGTCGAGCGATTTGGCGCCCGGAATCGACGGGTCGATTTACGGTTCGCAAGACGTGAACGTGCACGTTTACGCGAAAGCTGCGACGTCGACTATCAAAGGCAGCACGAAGACCTGGACCATGAACATCGGTCTGCGCAACCTGCTGGCGTTCCCGATCGGCAGCAATCAAGCTGGATCGACGCCGAGCGACACGACCGGCATCTTTCTGGCGCTGATCAGTGGTCCCACCGTTAGCCAGACGTCGAGCCATTGCCCGGGCAGCTGCGCCGTTTCGACCGTTGGCTACGACGGTACGGGCACGTTCACCGCGCCTAACCAGCGATATCTGTACTGGCGCGAGCGGCTGGCTGCCAAGCAGGCTGTGCCGGGCGCCGACACGGTCAGCGTTCGTCGACCGTTCACGTGGACGTCGCCGACGCAAGTGACGGCCATGACGTTCGTGTTGATCGTCGGAGCGGACTGGCCTGCTCCTGCGCAGCTGAATTGGAGCGTGTTCTACAATGCGCCGACTGACTCGGCGCCGGACCAGCATGCGAAACCGATCTGGCGCACGGGCAACATGTCGACCTTCGGCGCCGCCACGGAAGTGTGGTCCAAGGCGCAGGGTGTTGATTCGCTCGAGCCGCAGAATGCGAAGGACTACTATTTGTTCCGTCGCGACTCGCTCGCGGCTTCAACGCCGGCCTATTTCGAGGCGCACGTCAAGGTGAGTGGTGGGCAGACCAAGCCCGAAACGGTGTTTGGATTCCTTGACGGTACCAGGATGGCGGCCATCGGAATGACCAACGCGCGGATCGGCTTTGTGAAGTACGCGTTCCTGGCGAAGGAGCTTTTCGGTCACGGCCTGCCACAAGCGAATTTCGTGGACAGCTTGTCGAACGATGCGACCACCAACCACACCTATCGTTTGCGCAAGTTCGGAACGGATAGTGTAACCCTCGAAATCGACGGTACGCGGCGTCTTGGCCTGACGTACAGTCAATTGCCTTCGGTGGCGCAGGACTCGGTGGCGACGTTCACCACGGGACCTGCCGAATTCTTCGGCGACGGCAGCATTTCAGGCAACCACAACTCGGCTTGGAGCGTCGTCACATACGGAATCGGTCTATCTCAGCCGTAAGTTGCTGCGATCGAGGCGTTGATTTGAGAAGCCACCGGGCGATACTCGACTACAAGCGGCCGGTGGTGTGTTAGGACCCACAGAGTTGGACACGGTCAATTCTTCGTGTTTGCGAGAGACCATGACACCGCCTTCACACGCATCGCTGAATTCGACGCCGACTGGCAGGCGGATTTGGGCAGCGCCGCAGCTGACGGCGCACGCGTCCATGACCGTGCTAACGCAGAGCGTACTGGGCGTGTCGGATGTCATGCTGCTATTACAGGGTATCGGTGGCTCGACGGGCGGCATCGGGGGCGGCACTACGGGAGACCGCGCCGGTCAGCCGGTGACGCCGCAGGGCGGCTTTTCCGGTCCGCCGCGACACTGATCGCTAGGCATTCGGGTCCAATGGCGGCGATGGAATTTGCGGACGGGGGCGCACCACATGTGGGCGCCCCCGTTCACGCATCCGGTGACGGCGAGGAGACGCACTGGCGTTGCGGCCTCGTCGACGGCACGACCGCCGGCTCCGCCTCGCGCCTGGTCGATGCCGAGTTTCGCGCGGAGCTCCGGCTCGCCGGCGGTCGGCTGACACGCGGTCCGGGCTACGCCGCCGCGCCTCGCCTAACTAGACAACGGTTGGCCCGTGTCGGAGCGATGCTCAAGCTGCGGCAGCATGCTCGGTATCATGTGCACGCCGCGGGCGTCGTGGCGCCGGATGGCGCCGCGTGGCTGTTGACAGGAGAAACGGGCTCCGGGAAGTCGACGCTCGCGTACGCGCTCGCGCGCCGCGGATGGCGCGTGTTAGGCGAGGATGGTGTGGTGCTCGAGCACACGGCGAGCGGCATGATCGCGCACGGCTGGCGCGATCCACTGCGTGTGAGCATCGAGCTGGCAGAATGGTTTCCGGAGCTGCGACGATACGAACATCTGGTCGATTGGCAAGACGTGCGGCATCGCGTGGACGTCGACGTCACCTTCGTCAAGCGTGCGCCAATTGCCGGCGTCATCACGTTGGAGCGGAGCTCGCACGACGCGATGTCCCCGCTTTCGTCGACGGCAGCGCTCACGATGCTCGTGCGCCAGGCGACGTTCCTGTTGTTGACCGATCATCATGCAGCGGCCCATCTCGAGACGCTGCGCGAGTTGGTGGAGACGGTCCCCTGCTTTACCCTGCGCCATACGCCTGCCCAACTGGCGGGCGTGCACAGCACCATCATGGCGGCGGCCCGGTGACGCGATATCGCATCGTGTCGGACGCGCTCTCTGCATCGCTGAGCGACGGCGCGGTGCTGCTGAATCTCTACACGAAGCGCTACTTCTCGCTCAACGAGACGGGGTCGCGAATCTGGTCGCTGCTGCAACTGCAACCGACCGAGGAGGAAATCGTCCAAGCATTGGTACGGGAATACGATGTCGAAGCGCCAGAAGCCACGCGAGCGGTGCATCAGTTGCTCGAAGACCTGGTTGCCGAGCGGCTCGTTGAAACGACATCTGCATGAGGTGCGCGGTGCGTCAAGCCAGCTCGGTAGCGATTGCATGCATCGCGGTGCTTACTGCCTGCTCGGGCACGTCGACAGCTCCCGGCATTCACAGTGTGCCGACCTTCGTGTACGTCTCCGATGCGACAGGACCGTCGCAACTCTTTCTTTTTCGCAACGACAGCTCGATTCAGATCACGAACGACGGCGGCAACGACACGGATCCTCGTAGCGCCGCAGGCATGCTCGTCTTCACTTCCGATCGCGACGGAAATCGAGAGGTCTACATCTCCGATACCCTCGGCGCCACGCAGCGTCGGGTGACGAGCAGCGCAGCAAACGATTTCGAGCCGGCGCTGAGGCCTGCCGGCGATCTCATCGCGTTCACGAGTGATCGCACCGGGCTGCCTCGTATCTGGATCGTACCGGCGCCAGCGTTGTCGGACACCGGATTCCCGACAGCGACCGCGCTCGCCACCGGCACCGACGCGTCTGTGCCAGAGCAGTCTCCCGCGTGGAGTCCCGACGGATCTCAGCTGGCGTTCACGTCGACCCGAACCGGTACACCGCAGGTATTCGTGGTTCCGGCGGCTGGTGGCACTGCAGCGCAAGTGAGCCACGAGGCGGGCGGCGCGTTTTCTCCCGTCTGGTCGACGGATGGCAAGTCGATCATTTACCAGTCTGGAAGCGGCGTGCCCACGATTCAGCGCGTCGACATCAGCTCCGGTGCGACGACGCAGCTGGCGAGCGACTCGCTCGGCATCGGCGAGCCGACGTGCAATGCGAAGTTGTGCCTTGGCGTCACGAACCCATCAGATACGTCGGGCGCGATCGTCACTTTCACGATGTCGTCCTCCAAAACGACGGTGGTGCTCGCACGCACCGCCAACGAGCGACAGCCGGCGCTTCTCGTTGCTCCGTGACACGCGCGGGGCATACATTGCACGGGTGAGCCGAGCACGACGACTTTTCGAACGACGCACCTGACGTGTGGTCGCCGGACTTGTTGGTCGTGGAACGGCTGCACGTGTTGCAGCTCCTCATCTGGGGCGCATCGAGTTTCCTGCTCGGTGCGGGAGTGATGGTGGCGCTGCGCGTGCAACGGGCGCGCGCCCCGCTTGCGGTCTGGTTCGCCGGCACGATGGCGGTGTGGGGTGTGGCGGAGTGTGGGTTTGCGCTGCTGCGGCTGCGCGGCCTGACGGAGCGTGACTTCGCGAGCGCGCTGCACCTCATGGCGCAGGTCAGGCTGGCTACGATCGGCGACGCATGGCTCGCGGCCGTCGCGACGGTAGTGATCTGGGTGGGGGTCGCACTGGTGAAGCGGTTGGATCTCACCGGCGTCGGCATGGCGCTCGTTGCTCACGGCGGCGTGCTGTTCGTGCTCGACCGTCTCTTCCTGGCTCGCCTCGCGACAGGCGCCTAACGCAAACCGGCAGGATGGCTTTCGATGGCTGAAGCGACTCTCGACTTGCGCGGCATGCCGCGCGCGGCGGCGTACGCCCAAGTCGATGCGCATCTCGATGCGGTGCTCGAGGGCATTACGGATCGCGTGGCCATCATGTCGACGATGTCGGCCGTGCTGCACCACGCGTTCGGCTTCCTGTGGACGGGATTCTATCAAGTCGCCGTGCCGGGACGCCAGCTCGTCGTCGGCCCGTACCAGGGAACGCTCGGCTGCCTAACGATAGAGTTCGGGCGCGGCGTGTGCGGGCGCGCGGCCGAGACGGGCGAGACGATCGTCGTGCCTAACGTGCAAGAATTCCCCGACCACATCGTGTGCGATGCGCGCGCGCAGTCCGAGATCGTGGTGCCGGTGTTCGGTCCGGGCATCGAATTGATCGCCGTGCTCGACATCGACTCGGAGACGAACGACACATTCGGCGACGAGGACGCGGCGGGGCTCGAGATGCTGGTGCAGCGATTCGCCAGACTGAAGACGGGCTACTCGGATCGCATCAACCACGCGCTCGCGTTCGCGGCCAAGCACCACGATCAACAGGTGCGGCGCGGGACGCGTCTGCCGTACGTCACGGCCGCGCCTAACGTCGCCGTGATCCTGTCGCGCTATGGCCGCGATGATGACACCGTCGTGGCCGGCGTGCTCCGCGACGTCGTGCAGGACTACGTGCGCGACGGGGCCACCGAGGACGTGTTGAACGCACGCGTCGGCGAGAAATTCGGGCCGGCCGTGCTCGCCGCGCTCTCGAGTGTCGTCGAACGGCGAACAGACGATGACGACGTCGAGCTGTCGTCCGACGAGCGCAAGGCCGATTTGCTCGGCCGGATCGGCGGGGCGGACGAGCGCGGGCGCTGGGTAATGGCGGCGGTGATTCTGCATGCCGCCGGAACGCTGTTGGCCGACCTGACCCGCACGCGTTTTCCCGACGACGTCGTGTCGCAGGCGAACGCGCTGGCCGGCGGGGACGGCGCCTTTCCCTGGTTCCACAGTGTCTGCATTCGCCTCGTCCAGGCCGGATTCGAGGCGCCGATCATGGACGAGCTCGGGGCGATGATCCGTGCGTTAGGCAAGCGTTGCCTGGACGTGCACCCGGGCGCGCCGCGGCTCAGGTAGACGCCGCGACCGACGGTGGCCGCGACGCGGCGCCGTTCGGCGCGGGATACGTGCGCGCCACGTAGTCCTCGAGAATGGACAGGAATTCCGCAACGATGCGATCGCCCTTGAGCGTGACGGCGAGCTTTCCGTCCACGTACACCGGCGCCTTCGGCTCCTCGAACGTGCCGGGCAGCGAGATGCCGATGTTCGCATGCTTCGACTCGCCCGGTCCGTTGACCACGCATCCCATGACGGCGACGCGCATTTCTTCGACGCCGGGATGCCGCGTGCGCCACACCGGCATCTGCTCGCGCAGATAGGTCTGAATGTCCTCGGCCATGTGCTGAAAGAACGTGGACGTCGTACGTCCGCACCCCGGGCACGCCGACACCTGCGGCGTGAACGTGCGCAAGCCGAGGGACTGAAGGATTTGTTGGGCGATGAGCACCTCTTCGGTGCGATCGCCGCCGGGGCGCGGAGTGAGCGACACACGGATCGTGTCGCCGATGCCTTCGCCTAACAGAATCGAAAGCGCGGCCGTGCTCACGACCGTGCCTTTCATGCCGAGGCCCGCTTCCGTAAGGCCAAGGTGCAGCGGATAGTCGCAGCGACGGGCCAGCAGTCGATAGACATCCACCAGATCGCGCACGCCCGACACTTTCGCGGAGAGAATGATCCGGTCGTGGCCGAGCCCAGTCTCCTCGGCGAGCTGAGCCGAGCGCAGCGCGCTCTCGAGCATCGCGTCGATGTACACGTCGCGGGCATCGCGCGGCGCGGCGCTCCGCGCGTTCTCATCCATGAGCGCTGTCAGGAGGTCCTGGTCGAGCGATCCCCAGTTGACCCCGATGCGGACGGGCTTGTCGTTCGCGACGGCGATCTGCACTATCGTACGGAAGTTCTCGTCGCGTCGTTTGCCGCCCACATTTCCGGGGTTGATCCGATATTTGGCGAGCGAACGGGCGCAGGCCGGATAGCGGTCGAGGAGCAGATGCCCGTTGTAGTGAAAGTCGCCAATGATCGGAGCCTGGACGCCGGCGTCTGCTACCCGGTGCACGATCTCCTCGACCGCGGCGGCTGCTTCCGGTGTGTTGACCGTGATGCGCACGAGCTCGGATCCGGCGCGCGCAAGCGCGATGACCTGCGCGGCGGTACTTTCGGCGTCCGCGGTGTCGGTGTTGGTCATGGACTGCACCACCACCGGATGGGAGCTTCCAACCGGGATGCCGCCCACCACCGTGGTGACGGTGTGCCGGCGAGTCGCGAAGGTCATGCGCGAAACCTAACGGGACCGATGTGCGAAAGGATGCGGCCGCCGCGGGCGACGCTGCCCGGCGTCCGATGCTCGAACTCTACTCTACCGGAGCTGCCACATGGTTGACGACATCGAACAGCCACCGAGGGCGTACAACACGGAAGACGTGGCGGCACAGGACCCGGCACCGAAGAAGCGCCGCCGGTTCAAGTGGAAACGATATGTCGCCATGGTATTTCTGATTCCGATTTTGTTGTTCGTGCTGTACGGATGGTCGACGTTGACGTTTTCGTATGGACACGGCGAGCGTTCGGGTTACGTGCAGAAGTTCGCGAAGGAGGGATGGGTGTGTAAGACGTGGGAGGGAGAGTTGGCCATGGCGAACCTGCCTGGAACCATGCCGCAGATCTTTCGTTTTACCGTGCGCGACGACGCCGTGGCAAAGCAGATCGAGCAGAACATGGGGAAGCGGGTCGCGCTCACGTTCGAGGAGCACCGCGGTGTGCCGACATCGTGTTTCGGCGACACCGAGTTCTACGTGACGTCGGCCAGCGTTGGGCAATGACTGAAGGCAAGATGAACCGGGGGGCACCGAACGGTGTCCCCCGTTTTTCATGCCTCTATCGAGAGGCAGCGGCTATGCGAGCGCCAGGCGTGCGCCCACGATCTGCTCGCGTAGTGCGTTAGGCCCGGTGCCGCCTTCGACGTCGCGTCGTTCCACCGACGCCGCCGGCGAGAGCGCATCGAACACATCGCCGGCGAACAGCGGGTGCGCGGCGAGAAACGATTTGAGCGGCAGGCTGTGGAGCTCGACGCCGCGCTCCTCGCTCTCGCGCACGAGTCGGCCGACGCTGGCGTGCGCCTCACGGAAGGTCGCGCCCTTGCGCACGAGGTAGTCGGCGAGGTCGGTGGCCATCATGGCGCTCGAGAGCGCGGCGTGCATGCGATCGGCGCGGAACGTGATTTCGGCGAGTGCGCCGGCAACGGCCGGCAGCACGAGACGCATGGTGTCGACCGCATCGAAGAGTGCGCGTTTGTCGTCCTGCAGATCTTTGTTGTATCCGCTCGGCAGTCCTTTCAAGGTGGCGAGCAGGGCCGTGAGGTCACCGAGCACGCGGGCGCTCGAGCCGCGTGCGAGCTCGAGCGCATCCGGGTTGCGCTTTTGCGGCATCATGCTCGAGCCGGTGGTGAACGCGTCGCCGAATTGAACGAACGAGAATTCGGAGCTGCCGTAGAGTACGAGGTCTTCCGCGAGCCGCGAGAGATGCGTGCCGAGCAGCGCGATCGTGAACATCAGCTCGGCGACGAAATCGCGATCGCTCACCGCGTCGACGCTGTTCCGGCTCAGGCGGTCGAAGCCGAGGCTGCCCTGCAACAGGACGCGGGAAATGGGGTAGGCGCATCCGGCGACCGCGCCCGCGCCTAACGGGAGGCTCGCCGTGGCCCGGGCGGTCTGCGCCAGGCGGGTGCGGTCGCGGTCGAGCGGCCAGAAGTGCGCCAGCATCCAGTGCGCCGCCGCGATCGGTTGGGCGCGCTGCATGTGCGTGTAGGCGGGCATGAGCGTGCCGTCGCGCTCGAGCCTTTCGGCGTGGCCGAGTATCACGCGCTGGAGCCCGCGGATGTGGGCATCGAGCTCCGCGCATGCGTCCATCGTCCAGAGGCGCGTGGCCGTCGCGACCTGGTCGTTGCGGCTGCGACCGGTGTGGAGCTTCGAGGCGAGCTCGCCCACTTCTTCGTGCAACAGCCGGTCGATCATCGTGTGCACGTCCTCATCGGATGCGACCGGCGTCGCGCCGGCGCGCAAGCGGGCTGCGACCGCGTCCAGGCCTCGCTCGAGGCGCTGGCTTTCCTGCACCGTTAGGACGCCGGCGCTCCACAGGGCGACCGCCCACGCCTTGGACAGACGCACATCGAAGGGCCACAGGCGGAAGTCGACGCCGATGGAGCGGTTGAGGGCATCGAGCGCCGGTGCGGTGTCGCCGCCGAAGCGTCCGCCCCAGAGTTTGTGTGCGGTGGCGTCGGCGCCGACGAGCTTGAGCGACGTCACGCGATGGCGAGCGCTTCGGGCGCTCCCGCGGCGGCGGGTGCGTTGTCGATGGCGGCGTCATCGAGCTCGCGGTCCTTGAGCGCTCGCACGCGCTGCGAGAGTCCGTAGAGTCGGATGAAGCCGGCGGCGTCGCTCTGCTGATAGACGTCGTCTTCGCCGAAGGTCACGAAGCGCTCGTCGTAGAGCGCGTGCTCGCTGGCGCGACCCGCAACGGTGACGGTGCCCTTGAACAGGCGCAGTGTGATGCTGCCGGTGATGCGCTGCTGCGTGGTGTTCACGAATGCATCGTATGCCTCGCGTTCGGTGGTCCACCACCGGCCCTCGTACACGAGGTCGGCATAGCGGGGCGCGATGACGTCTTTCGCGGCGAGTGTGCGGCGATCGAGCACGAGCTGCTCGAGCTCGGAGTGTGCGGTGTGGAGCAGGGTGCCGCCTGGAGTCTCATAGACGCCGCGCGACTTCATGCCCACGAGGCGGTCCTCGACGAGGTCGATGCGGCCGACGCCGTGGCGTCCGCCAACGGTGTTGAGCGTCTCGACGATGGCCACCGGCGACAGGGACTGGCCGTTGACCGAGACGGGCGTGCCGGCCACGAAGCCGATGACGACGTCTTCGGGTACGTTAGGCGCGGATGCCGGATTCGCGGTGAGCAGAAACAAGTCATCGGGCGGAACTGACGCCGGGTTTTCGAGCACGCCGCCTTCGTGGGACAGGTGCCAGATGTTGCGGTCGCGCGAGTAGATCTTGTCGCGTGTGGCGGCGACCGGCACGTGGTGGGCTGCGGCGTAGGCGATGGCGTCCTCGCGGCTGCGGATATTCCATTCGCGCCATGGCGCGATGACCGGCAGGTCCGGGGCGAAGGCCGCATAGGTGAGCTCAAAGCGGACCTGATCGTTGCCCTTGCCGGTGCATCCGTGGGCCAGGGCGTCGGCGTTCACCGCTCGCGCGACTTCCACTTGGCGCTTGGCGATGAGCGGGCGCGCCATGGACGTGCCGAGGAGGTATTTGCGGCCGTAGACGGCGCCGGCGCGGAGTGTCGGCCACACGTATTCGGTGACGAATTCGTGTCGCAGGTCTTCGACGTAGCACTCCGCGGCGCCGGAGGCGATGGCTTTCTCGCGGACGCCGGAGAGCTCCTGGCCCTGTCCGATGTCGGCGGCGACGCAGATGACGCGTGCGCCGTAGTGCTC
>DAHUXU010000712.1 GCA_027307005.1 Gemmatimonadota bacterium | reverse complement strand
CTGGATCACCGCGCCCACATCGCGCCATTCGTACACCTGCTCGATGGTCGCACCGTAGTATCGCTCCGGATGCGCCAGCACCTGAATCACGCCGCTCATCCGGATGCGCAGCAGCTCGTGCGACGCGCCCGGCGGCACGTTCATGCGCGGGAACTCGACTAACACCGCGTCCGATCCGCCAAGGTGCAATCCCGGCGCGCGAAGATCCATGCCCGGCGCATCGAGCATGATCTCCCAGCCCTGGAGCAGCTCGGGCTTGGTCGGCGCGTGCCCGGCGAGACGCGCCAGAATCGATGCATACTTTTCGACCGGCGCGCGCATCGCGTCGGTCGCAAGCAGGTGCGGCGTGCAGACCAGCACATCCACGCCGTCGCGCCCGAAGCGGTCCAGCACCGGAAGTGAAGCCTGTATCGATGGCGAGCCGTCGTCCACACCCGGGAGCAGGTGTGTGTGTATGTCGATCACGACTGCGCCGCGTTGACGAGGGTCCCCACCTCGCGCCCGCCGCTCTGCTCGAACAACGTCCCCACGACGACGAAGTCGGCGCCGGCATCGCGAGCGCTGCGCACGTGCTCGGTGGTGCGGATGCCGCCGCCGACGAACAGCGGTCCGCGCGACACCCCGCGCGCCGCGCTGACGAGTGCCGCACCGACCGGACGCCGCGCCCCGCTCCCCGCGTCGAGATACGTCGCGCGCATTCCCATGCGGGCCGCCGCACTGACGTGCGCGTACACGAATTCCGGTTTGTCGGCCGGCAGCGGACGTGTCTGGCTGGTCGCTTCCACGGCGGTCACGCAGCCGCCGTCCACGAGACAATACGCTGTGGCGATCGATTCCACTTCGGGATGACGATCGAAGAACGGAACCGCACGCACGTGCTCCTCGATCAGATACTGCGCGTTGCGTCCCGACACGAGCGAGAGCATGAGGACACCGTCGACGCCCGGCACGAGATCCGACGCGGCCGCCGGGAACAGGACCAACGGAATGTCGGGCGCGGAGGACCGGAGCGCGCGCACGGTGGCCGTGGCGTCGGCGCCTTGCCCGAAGCTGGTGCCGACGAGGAGCACCGCGACGCCCTCTCCGGCCGCACGCACCCCCAATGCGCGGGCAGCGTCGGGCGACGTACGTGCGGGATCGACCAGCACCGCCAGGCCGCTCGTTTCGGTGAGGCGGTCGAGAAGCGTCACGCCGCGCCTCCGGCGGTGTCGGCGAGTCGCGACAACCGGCGCACCGCCTGGGCGGCGCGCTCGCCTAACGCTTCCGGCGCATCGGCCGCGGCCTCGAACGCGTAGGTGACGAGGGCATCGGCGGCGAGGAGCACCACGGCGTGCGGGCGCGTCCGGCAGCCGGCCGCGAGCGCCTCGGCGAGCAGCGACTCGGCGGCCGCCAGCGAGGCCTCGCGCACGGTGGACACGTCCGCTCCCAACGCAGGGCCGAGCGCCCGTCTGAGCTCGGTCGCCAGCGCGGGCGGCGGCACGGGTTCCCGGGTGTCCAGCCAGTCCCCGACCGTCATGCCGCTCCGCCTAACGCAGTGCGCACGATGGCCGGCGCTCCGGCGATCGCCTCGCGCACGCGCGCCGCGTCGGGCATCCCCGCCTGGGCCATGTGCGCCTTGCCGCCGCCGCGGCCGCCGGCCGCCGCCGCGATCGTCCTGATCAACTCGTCGGCGCGCACCCCGCGATCCCGCAGATCGTCGGTGACCACGGCCAGCAGCGTGTTCTTCCCGTCGCTGAAGGACGAGCCCAACACGCCCACACCGCTCCCCAGCTGCTCGCGCAGCGCGTCGCCTAACGCTTGCAGCTCCTTCACGTCGCCCGCCTGCACCACCGCCGACACGATGCGCGCGCCGTTCAACCGCTCCGCGCCGGCCACGAGCCGCTGCACCTGGTCGCCGCCGCCGCGCAGCGCGTCGTCCAACCGCTTCTGCAGCGCGCGACGCTCCTCGAGCAGCGCCTCGACACGCTTCACCACCCCGTCCGCCGGCGCGCGCACCAACTCGCCTAACCGCTCAAGCCGGCGCTCCTCGTCGCGCAGCAGCTCGTACGCCTTGGGACCGGTCACCGCCTCGATGCGCCGCACGCCCGCCGCCACACCCGTCTCGGCGACGATCTTGAACAGCGCAATCTGCCCCGTGTTCCGCGCGTGCGTGCCGCCGCACAGCTCCATGGACCACCCGGGAATGGACACCACGCGCACCACGTCGCCGTACTTCTCGCCGAACAACGCCATCGCGCCGCCCGCCACCGCGTCGCGGTATGGCCGCTCCGTGGTCGTCACGTCCACGTCGGCCCAGATTCCCCGATTCACCCACGCCTCGATCTCGGCCAATCGTTGGGCGCCGACCGGGCCGTGATGCGTGAAGTCGAACCGCAGGCGGTCCGGCGCGACTAACGAACCGGCCTGGTGCACGTGTTCGCCGAGGATCGCGCGCAGGGCCGCGTGGAGCAGGTGGGTGGCGGTGTGGTTGCGCTCCGTATCGCGCCGGCGGTCCGTCGGCACCCGCGCCACCGCCGGCCCGAAGCGGAAATCGCCCACGAGCGTCCCCACCGCTGCGTTGGTCCCCTGCACCTTGCGCACGTCGTCCACATCCACCCGCCATCCCTGCCCAACGATCTCGCCCACATCCGAAATCTGGCCGCCCGACTCCGCATAGAACGGCGTCTCGCGCAGCATGACCGCGATGCGTCCGTCGTCCAACCGCCGCACCGCCGTCACCTGCGTTTCGATCTCCACCGTGTCGTAGCCCACGAAGTGCGACGACTCCGCCGGCGTCGCACGATCCCACCGCGACGCATCGGCCAGCGCGTCCGCCGCCACCGTGATGTCGCGCCCGCGCCTGTCCTCGCGCGACTGCTCCCGTTGGGCATCCAGCGCGCGCTCGAAGCCGCTGATGTCCACCGTGTACCCGCGCTCGCGCGCCATCAATTCGGTGAGATCGATCGGAAACCCGTACGTGTCGTACAGCCGGAACGCGTCGTCGCCGGAAATCGTGCCGCGCAGCGACGTCGAGCCCTGCGTGGACCGCGCCGGCGCGAGCTGGTCGAAGCGCTGCATGCCGCCCTCGATCGTCGCCAGAAAGCGCTCCTCTTCCGCCCGCGTCGTGTCTAACAGAAATCCGCGGCGCGCCTCGAGCTCCGGGTACACGTCGCGCATGGTATCCACCACCCGCTCGACCACCCGCACCAGCGTCGGCTCCGATTTGCCTAACAACCAGGCGTGCCGCACCGCGCGCCGCAAGATGCGGCGCAGCACGTACCCGCGACCCTCGTTGGACGGATACACGCCGTCGGCAAGCAGAAACGCCACCGCACGCGCGTGATCCGCGAGCACGCGGAACGATGCCGCCTCGACCGTGACCCGGCGCGGCCCCACCTCCACGACGTATTCCTCGTCCGACGTGCGGCCGCGGTACGAAATCCCCACGGCCTCCTCGGCCGCCTTCAGCAGGGGCGCGAACAGATCGGTGTGATAATTGGATGTCACACCCTGCTTCACCGCCGCGATGCGCTCGAGTCCCGCTCCCGTGTCCACCGACGGCCGCGGCAGCGGCACCAGGTCGCCATTCTGCTGGCGGTCGAACTGCATGAACACCAGGTTCCAGATCTCGAGGAACCGCCCCGCCTCAGCGCCCTCGACGAACGCGTCTGGCGAAAATTCGGCCCGGTCCAGCGCTGTCCACTCGCCGTGCGCTCCGGCCGGAAACGCCCAGTCGGACGCAAAGTGCGCGAGATCCACGTAGATCTCGCTGCACGGACCGCATGGGCCGGTGTCCGCCATCTGCCAGAAGTTGTCAGCTTCGCCAAGTCCGTAGATGCGCGAATCGGGGAGACCGGTGACCTCGCGCCACAACCCGCGCGCTTCGTCGTCCGACTCGTACACCGTCACGCGCAGGTGCCGCTTATCGATGCCTAGCTCCTCAGTGACGAACTCCCACGCGAACCGAATGGCGTCGCGCTTGAAGTAGTCGCCGAACGAGAAATTCCCGAGCATCTCGAAGAACGTGTGGTGACGCGCGGTGTGTCCCACCTGCTCGAGGTCGTTGTGCTTGCCGCCGGCACGCACACACTTCTGCGCGGTCGTGGCGCGCCGCCCGAACGACGTTTGCTCCTGCCCCAAAAAGATCTTCTTGAACTGGACCATGCCCGCGTTCGTGAACAGCAACGTCGGGTCGTCCTTGGGTACGAGCGAGGAACTGGGGCGAACCGCGTGGCCATTTCGCTCGAAGTACGCGAGGAAGCGCTGGCGAATCTCGGAAGCGCGCATAACGCAACAATATACTCGTACAGAAGGCGTACGAGTCAGTAGGGTGAAGCCGCGACACGCACTGCGCCACTGTCCGAATCCGCAGAGCGACGGAGCCCTGCAGGCGACTCAGTGAACGAGCCGGTCGACCGCTGCGCGAACGTCGTCGAGCTCGTACCCACGACGCGCCAGAAACGCGTACAGCCGGCGACGTTGCACATCCGCCGGGAGGTCGCGCAGCGATCGCATCTTCCGCTCGGCAACTCTGCCGCATGCCTGAGCTTCGTCGACGCCGTCATCGGTCACGATTTCATCGATCGCGGCGTCGGCGACGTCGCGCACCACACCGCGGCGCGCAAGCTCCGCCTGCATGCGGCGTCGCGACAAGCCGCCCGCGAGCTTGGTGCGCGCGAACTGCCGCGCGAACGACGCATCGTCCAGGAAGCCCTGTTCCGTAAGGC
>DAHUXU010000533.1 GCA_027307005.1 Gemmatimonadota bacterium | reverse complement strand
TCAGCGAGCTCTTGCCCGAGCCCGATCCGCCCATCAGCACGACGGTCGCGCCGACGCGCAGCCGCGCGACATCGTCGCCGCCGAGCACGAGCGTGATCCACGGGTCGTTCTTGCGGACCGTGATCAGCTTCGCGATCTCGGGCCCGCGAACCCACAGCGGGCCGGCGGCCTGGACAGGAGCGATCGGATCGTCCTGCCTGCGGTCCTCGTCGGCGATCCGGTCGTACTCGGCCTCGACGCGCGCGACGCTTTCCCGATCGCCGTCGTTCTGGCTCTCGTACAGGATCTCGGGTGGCGGCGTGCGATCGCTGGTCTTGCGGCGCGGATCGGCCGCGCGCTCCTTGCGTGCGGCGTACTCCGGCTCGAGCTTGCCGCGTAGGTCCGTCCACCCCCACACGCACGAGTCGTGCTGGCACTTCGCCGAAACCGCGCCGCTCGCGAGCTGAACGATGCAGGCCTCGCCGCGATCGTGCTCGGGGTTGAACGGGCAGACCGGCAAGATCCACTTGCGGCCCTCGTTCCAGCTGCGCTCCTTGGCCTCCGGCAGGTACTTCGAGATCCACGTCGGCAGATCGAACTCGACGCGCTCGGCGTAGTACGCGTCGGCCTTGCGCTTGACATCGGCAAGACCGCCGCGCGCCGGCTTCTCGCCGAACTCGGCGACGAACGCCTCGAGCATCTCGCGCGTGACTACTTGCACGGCGCCTCCAAGATGCGAGCGAGGCGGTGTGGCCGCTCTGGAGCGTCGATGCCCTTCTTGGTCAACGTGCCGTACACCTTCGAGATGCGTGCGGGGTTGAACACCTTCTCGTCGACCTTGAGGGCGGGCGTCGAGAAGACGCGCGACAGCGCACCGAGCGTCTTCTGCACGAGCCCGCCATCGTTGACGGGAAGCTCGATCGGATAGAGCAGGTGCGCGCCGTTGCCGCTGTCGGCTAGGATCGGCTCTGGCCAGTACCTGGCGGCCATGAAGTCACGGACGCGCCTCGCCTGATCGATCGCGGCGGCATGCTCGGCGTCCGAGCTCGAGATGCCGGCCGGGCGCACCGGGTCGATGTCGATCAGCATGTGGCGGCGGCACAGCACGTCGCGATCGGACGTCGTCTCGCCGCTGCCGGCGCGGCGCACTCGGTTCTTCGGCGCGCGGAACAGCAGCTCGGGCTTGATCGGGTTCACGGTGACGTAGCAGCCGTCATCCGCCCCGCTGCGCTCCATCGCGGCCCGGATGAACGCCTCGGGATCGTCGAAGAATCCGCTCGTCACGTGCTGTTGCCCGTTCGCTCGAACGAGCCCACGCAGCTCGTAAACGTCACCGGGGCGCCAGAGCAGCGTCGTGAAGCGACGTAGATCCTCGATCGATGCGCGGATCGACATCAGCACTTCGCCCCCAGATCGAGGGCCTGCTGCGGACTCAACGTTGGCTGCGGACGACCCTCACACGTAGCGCGGTGATCGCGTTGCCGATAGCTGCGAACGCGATGGCAGTTCGCGCACACGATGTCGCACTTCGCGATCTCGGCGCGGACCGCTTCCATGCTGCGGCTGGCTCCAGCCGCGCCGATCGTGAACAGCTTCTGTTCACCAGGCCGGTGGTCGAAGTCCATGCAGACTGGATCGAACGTGCCGCCGCAATCGGCGCACGGCACGCTCTTGAGCGCGTGCAGCATGGCCTTGAGCCGCTTGCGGAACTCACGCGTGTACTTCGGATCGTAGGCACGCTTCCGAGCGGCGCGACCGGATTCCGTCGAGAAGTAGCGCTTCATGTAGTCCGCGCGCTTCGCCGTCATGACTGCCTCCGGCGCAACATCTGCTCGATCTTCGCGGCGTAGAACCCAGCCCGTGCGGCGAAGATGCGGCGGTAGCGCTCGCAGGCATCGCACGGGCACGTCGCCACCAGCCGATCGATCGTGGCGTCGAGACGGCTCATCGCTTCGCTCCGATCTGCGGCTTCCGCAACGTCAGCGTCTTCTCCGTCGTCACACCGCCCGTCTCGATCTCCACCACGCCCGGGCTCGGCAGCCCGATCACGCATGCGCGGAGCGTCTGCCAGTCGTCGCCATCATCGACGAGCAAGACGTCGTCGAGCTGCAGGTCCAACTCAGCCATCGGCGAATCGAACAGGTCATGAACGCCCTCCGCGCGAAGACGCACCTTCTCGCCGGTGCGCGCGATGACGATGCAACGCACAGCGATGCGATCGTCGCTGTGACGCTGCCGAGCGTGAGATCGTCGCAACGCCATCATCCCGGCTCGTCCTGTGGAAAGCCGCGCGCGTGCGCGAAGCCGGCGATCATCTCGTCGCCGTCGATCCCGAGCCGCTTCGCTTCGGCGCGTGCCGAGAACAGCGCCTTTGTCTCGACCTGGCGTACGCGCTCGCGGGTCAGGTTCAGGAGGTTGCCGACGTCCTCGATCGTTTGCTTCCCACGATCGGCGATGTCGAGCGAGCAGCTCTCGACCATGTCCTCGGGCTCGTGCTCGGGGAAGTTGAGCTTGAGCGATCCGGTGTGGGGAAGGACGTCGAGGTAGAGGTGGTGCTTGCACGCGACGTAGGCGCACGGCCGCGGTCCGTTCTGGCAGTCACCGCGCGTGCGAGGGCGCGGCTCGTCGATCGGCGGCCCCATGCCGTCCAGATCGATCGCGGCGATGCGCAGATCCTCGCGGGTGATCCGCTTCTCCGCGATCGAATGCGACCGATCACTGCTGCGCGTGCTGCGCATGTGAACGCCGTTGACCGTGATGTCATGAG
>DAHUXU010000513.1 GCA_027307005.1 Gemmatimonadota bacterium | reverse complement strand
TCTGCAGGGCATCCACTACGACCGCGACTGGGAGCACCACGCGCCGCGGGGCTTCGTCGATCGCGTCGAGATTCACACCGGCAGGAAAACGCCGGTGTTCGAGGCCGACTCCGCCGGCTTCGCGACGGTGACAGCGGTGATGGACGACAGCCTGACCAGGCTGATCGTCGAGCGCCAATCGAGCACTGCGGTGCCGCAGGCGTATCTGTGGGACGCCACCGGCGCGCCGCGCAAGCTGACGAACAACGTCGACTACACGCCCGAGCTCACGCGCGCCGTGCACAAGCGGATCTGGGTGACGCGCGCTGACGGCTATCGGTTCCTCGTCAACCTCACGCTGCCCGACGACTACAAGGACGGCACCCGGCTGCCCGCGCTGTTCTGGTTCTATCCCTACGAGTACACCGATCAGGGCGGCTATTTCCGCACGCTGCGCACCGAGAACATCGAGCAGTATCCGCGCTCGCAGCCGCGCACCATCGAGTACATGATCACGCAGGGCTATGCGGTGGCGGACTTCGACCCGCCTATCGTCGGCGCGCAGGGACGCATGAACGACAATTACGTGTCCGATCTGCAGGCCGATCTCTACGCCGTGATCGACGAGTTGGATCGCGACGGCTACATCGACCGGACGAAGCTGGCGATCGGCGGCCACAGCTACGGCGCATTCAGCACCGTGAACGCGATGGTGCACACGCCGTTCTTCAAGGCCGGCATCGCCGGCGACGGCATGTACAACCGGTCGCTCACGCCTAACGGATTCCAGAACGAGCGGCGTGACTTCTGGGACGGTCAGAAAACCTATCTGGACATGTCGCCGTTCATGTACGCCGACAAATTGAGCGGCGCGCTGCTCATGTACCATTCGCTCGAAGATCAGAACGTGGGCACCGCGCTCGAGAGCTCGGTGCGGATGCTCCACGCGCTCCAGGGACTCGGCAAGACCGCTGCGTTGTACATGTATCCGTACGAGGACCACGGTCCGCTCACGCGCGAGACGGTGCTCGACCAATGGGCGCGCTGGGTGGCGTGGCTGGACAAGTACGTGAAGAACGCGCCGGCATCGTCGGGCGCACCGGAAGTGAAGGCGCTCACCGGGTCGCGCTGAGCGGCGCGACTCCGTTTCCGTCTCTCGATCTCAACCGATCCGATCATGCGATTTCGTTTCGTTTGTCTGGTGACGCTCTGTGTCGGCGCGGTGGCTGCGCCCGCCGGCGCGCAGGACGCCGGCCGGCTGCCCGCCCAGGTCGACTCGATCGCCACCGCCGTGCTCGCCGCGACGGGCGTCCCGAGCGCATCCGTGGCTATCGTTAGGCACGGCGCCATCGCGTACGTGCACGCCTACGGCAACGCGAAGCTGGACCCGCAGACGCCGGCCGATACCACGATGCGGTATGCCATCGGGTCCATCAGCAAGCAATTCACCGCGGCCGCGATCCTGTTGTTGACGCAGCAGCACAAGGTGTCGCTCGACGACCCGGTATCGCGGTTCGTGCCGGGTCTGTCTCGCGGCAACGAGGTCACGGTGCGGGAGCTGCTCTCGCACACATCCGGCTATCAGGACTTCTGGCCGCAGGACTACGTCCCGCCCAGCATGGAAAAGCCCACCACGCCGCAGCAGATCATCGACCGGTGG
>DAHUXU010000499.1 GCA_027307005.1 Gemmatimonadota bacterium | reverse complement strand
TCGACGAGCACGTTCTCGGGCTTGAGGTCGCGGTGCACCACGCCCTGGCTGTGCGCGTAGTCGAGCGCGCGCGCGAGCTGCAGGAGCACGAGTCGCGTCTCTTCCGGCGAGATGCGGCCTTTGGCGCGCATGCGGTCGCCTAACGACTCGCCGGGCACGTAGCGCCTGGCCATGTACATGATGCGCGATGTCTCACCGAACGCGTACAGCGGCACGATGCCGGGGTGCTCGAGCTGCGCAGACAGGCGCGCCTCGGCGCGGAACCGCTCGCGCGCGTCTTCGCGGGTTTTGAGGTCGTTGCGAAGCACTTTGAGCGCGACGTGCCGGTGCAGACTGACATCACGGGCGAGATACACGGCGCCCATTCCGCCGCGACCGAGCGGGCGCACGACC
Source organism: Gemmatimonadota bacterium (assembly GCA_027307005.1). Taxonomy (GTDB): domain Bacteria; phylum Gemmatimonadota; class Gemmatimonadetes; order Gemmatimonadales; family Gemmatimonadaceae; genus JADGGM01. The sequence continues at coordinate 5,767 of DAHUXU010000499.1, read as the reverse complement.
TGGTACTGCCGTGTGAGCTCGCGGGCCACGAGATCCCGTTCGATGTCCGGTGCACCACGCTCGAGCGTCGGCGTCAGCCGGGGTGCGCGGGCAGCGGAGTCGAGAACTAGCGCTTCCATGCGGTGCTCGTGGTCGGAGGAGACGGATGTGCCCAACTGCCGTTCTCCATAAGGAAGTACCGGGCCAACGCCATCCGTCGCGGAACTCATTGTACGTCAAAACGTTGCGTTGTCATGACGCGCCGTTCGCGCCAAGCAGTTGTCCGATCTTGGGACAGCACGTGCCGAGAATGGAACGACGTTTGAGCGACTGCACGCCGTTCACGGAGTTGGATGGTCGAAGTGCGCGTTTGGTTGCTTCGTCAAGGCGGACAGTGCGGGATAACAGACGGACAGAGCGCGGACGGGTCGTGCGCCGGCCGCTAGGTTTCGCGATGCGTGCTACATGATGAGTGCGCATTCAACGGCGGAGATCGGCATGGTGTCTCGGATTGGTATTGCGGCAGTCTACCTCGCTCTGGCAGTGCTCGTTGGAACAGGTGATGCGCCACGCGCGGCCGCGCAGGACTCGACGGTCCAGGCGCCGCCCCTCTCGGCGCCGATCCCGACGGATCCGAGCGTGACGATCGGCATCCTGCCTAACGGGCTGCGGTACTACATCCGCGAGAATCACAAGCCCGAGCACCGCGCGGAGCTGCGGCTGGTGGTGAACGCCGGATCGATTCTGGAGGACAGCGCCCAACGCGGACTGGCGCACCTGATCGAGCACATGGCGTTCGCCGGCACGCGGCACTTTGCGCGACAGGCGCTGGTCAACTACCTGGAGTCGACGGGCGTCCGCTACGGCGCGGACCTCAACGCCGGGACGAGCTTCGACGAGACCGTGTATCAGCTCACCGTGCCGACCGACAGTGCGAAGCTGCTGGAACGCGGCGTGGAGATTCTCGAGGACTGGGCAGACGGCGTGACGTTCGACTCGACCGGGCTGGCCCGCGAACGGAAGGTCGTGACCGAAGAGTGGCGGTTAGGCAGAGGCGCCGCCCAGCGGATTCGCGACAAGCAATTCCCGGTCCTGTTCGCGAGCTCGCGGTACGCGCGGCGGATACCGATCGGCGATCCCAACATCATCGCGACGGCGCCGCGCTCCGAACTGCTCCAGTTCTATCACGAGTGGTATCGCCCCGATCTCATGGCGGTGGTGATCGTCGGTGATTTCGACAAAGCCCAAGTCGAGCGCTGGGTGAAGGCCGACCTGGGCCAGGTGCCGGCTTCGACGACGCGCCTCGAGCGGCCGGTGTACCCGGTCCCCGATCACGACAGCACCCTGGTCTCGGTGGTGACCGACCCCGAAGAGACGTCATCGAACGTGGCGCTGTACTACCTGCAGCCGGTGCACCGGGACAGCACGGTGGGCGATTATCGCGAGGCGCTGGTGCGGGGGCTGTACAACGACATGCTCGACGAGCGGCTGTCGGAGATCTCGCAGCGGCCGAACGCGCCGTTCATCGGCGCGGAGTCCGAGCAGGGCCGGCTCATCCGGTCGAAGGAGGTATACGCCTTGACGGCGGTGGTGAAGGACGGCGGCATCGCGCGCGGCCTGCGTGCCGTCCTAACGGAAGCGGCGCGGGTGGAGCAGCACGGGTTCACGCCCACGGAGTTGGCGCGCGAGAAGGAGAACTACCTCCGCGAGACAGAGCAGGAGTACGACGAGCGGGACAAGACGCCGTCGGACGTGTTCGTGGCCGATTACATCGACAACTACCTCGAGCAGACGGCGATCCCGAGCATCGCCCAGGACTGGGATCTGACGCGCGCGCTGCTGCCGGGCATCACGCTGGACGAGGTAAACCGGCTGGCGAGCGCGTATCTGTCGGGCACGAGCCGGGTGATCACCGCCAGCGGGCCGAGCCGCGACAGCGCCGAGATGCCTAACGCGAAAGAATTGACCGCCATCGTCGACAGCGTGGGCCGCACGTCGGTCGCCGCGTACGTCGATTCCGTGGCGAACCAGCCCCTGGTGGCGCATGCGCCGACGCCGGGCACGGTGGTTTCCGCGCAGGCGGTCCCGTCGGTCGGGATGATCGAGTGGACGCTGTCGAACGGAGCGCACGTGTTTCTCAAGCCGACGACCTTCAAGGACGACGAGCTGTTGTTCCGCGCCTTCGGCCCCGGGGGCGTCTCTCTGGCCAACGACTCGATGCTCGTCCCCGCGCAGACTGCGACCGATGTCATCGACGCGAGCGGCGTCGGGGCATTCACCGCGACCGAGATGGACAAAGCACTCGCCGGAAAGACGGTCTCGGTCGAACCCTATATCAGCTCGTACGAGGAAGGGGTGACGGGAAGCGGGTCGCCGCGCGACGCCGAGACGATGCTGCAACTCGTCTACCTGTACTTCACGGATCCGCGGGCCGACACCGCGGCGTTCACCGCGTTGCAAACGCGGCTGAAGGAGCTGCTGGCGAACAGAAGCGCGAGCCCGTCGGCCGCATTCGGCGACACGTTCGAAGCGACGCTCTACGGACACAACCGGCGGCTGGCTCCGTTCACGAGCGCGACGACGGCAAAAATGAATCTTGATGCGTCGCTCGCGTTCTATCGTGCCAGATTCAAGAATGCGAGCGACTTCACGTTCGTGTTCGTGGGGAATATCGACACGACGGCGCTCAAGCCGCTCGTCGAGCAATACATTGGCGGGTTGCCGGCATCGGGCGCGCACGAGGCGTGGCGCGATGTGGGGATCGATTTCGCGCGGGGCGTGATTCATCGAGCGGTGCACCGCGGCGCGGAGCCGAAGAGCAACACGGACATCATCTACAGCGGGCCGCTGGCGTTTTCGAGGCACGCCGTGTACGAGATGCAGGCGCTCGAAGACGTTCTGCAGATCCGGCTGCGGCAGCGCCTGCGCGAGAAGCTGGGCGGCACGTATGGAGTGAACGTGAGCGTGACACCGATGCTGGTGCCGAGGCCAAGGTATGAGGTATCGATCGCGTTCGGCTCGGCGCCGGATCGCGTGGATGAACTCGTGCGCGCGACGCACGCCGAGCTCGATTCGATCAAGGCGTACGGACCCACGGCGGCGGACCTGGAAAAGGTCCGCGCCACGGAGATGCGGGAACGGGAGACCGGCCTGACGCAGAACCATTTCTGGCTAACGCTTCTGCACAGCTACCTGTATAACAAATGGAATCTCGACGACATTCACGCCTTCGACACCGAGGTCCGCGGCCTGACGGCGGCGTCGGTTCGCGACGCGGCACGGCGGTATCTCGATGAGCGCAACGTGGTGCAGGTGTCCCTCTATCCCCAGTTAGGCGCGAGCCGTTAGCGGACGGCCGGGGCGGTGTGACGCCGCGCTGCCGCCCGCCGTCAATCGAGAATGGGTTTCGTCTTCCCTTCCCTCACCGAGCGCTGGTCTCTTTCTATGCGTGTGCTGGCTGCCGTGGTCGCGGTGTCCTTCGTCGCTCTGTCCGCCGGCGCGCAGGCGCCGCACATCACCCCGGCGGGCGATCCGTCGGTCAAGAGCGATACCATCTATTCGCTGGCGGTGCCGGCCGGCTCGCACACCGATGAGCCGTACGTGCTGCTGCTCGATGACGGCGTGGTGAAGATCGAGCCGGACGGGCGCCTGACGACGACGTATCGGCAGGTGGTGCAGCTCCTCACGCAGGAGGCCGCCGAGCAATGGGGCGAGCACACGTTCAGCTACTCGGCTGGCCGCGAGAAGCTGACCGTGAACTGGATTCGTGTGCTGAAGCCGAACGGCGACGTGGTGAGCGAGAAGCCGACGCACGAGCAGGAGTCGCTGGCGCCGGTCTCCCTCGATGCGCCGGTGTACTCCGATCTCAAGCTGCACCGCGTCACGTTAGGCGGCGTCGCGCCGGGCACGCTGATCGACTACAGCGTGACCACCGAGACGGTGAGCCCGCTGATTCCGGGCGATTTCCTGACGTCGTGGAGCGTGCAGACCGGCGTGTTCACGCGCCGGTCGCGGTACGTGGTGGACGTGCCGGCGAACTACACGCCGCGCATCGAAGAGCACCACATTCCGTTCAAGCGCGCGGAGCACGTGTCCAACGGGCGCCGCGTGATCACGTGGGCGGCGCAGGACGTTCCGAAGCCGGAGCCGGAGCCGCTGGCGCCCGACTCGTCGTACGGCGAATCGATCACGCTCGCGGCGCCGCGGACATGGAGTGACGTGGCGCACTGGTACGCGGGTCTGGCGCGCGACCGCTACACGACCACCCCGGCCATCGACGCCAAGATCGCCGAGGTGGTGAAGAACGCGAAGACGCTGGACGACTCGATCCGCGCCGTGCACCGCTGGGTGGCCCAGGACTTTCGCTACGTGTCCCTGTCGTTAGGCATCGGCGGATATCAGCCGCACCAGCCGGAGTCGATGTTCGAGAACAAATACGGCGACTGCAAGGACAAGGCGACGTTCTTCATCGCCGCGATGCGCCGGTTAGGCGTGACCGCGTATCCGGTGCTGCTGAGCGCCGACGGCGGCGTGGATGCGTCGTTGCCGAGCGCGCACCAGTTCGACCACATGATCGCGGCGGTCAAGCGCGCCGATGGGCGGTACACGTACGTCGATCTGACGGCGGACCTCGCGCCGTACGGTGCGCTGCCGCCGGGCGAGCCGGGCGAATTCGGGTTGGTGGTGCATCCCGATGGCACGAGCGAAGAGATCACGTTCCCGATGGACTCGGCGGCGCGCAACCTGTCGCGCGTCGACATCGACGGGTCGCTGTCGCCGGACGGGCTGTTCGCCGGCAAATGGATTCGGACGGCGACCGGCCTGCAGCAGTACGGCCTGCGGAGCTCGATGTCGCGGTCGACGCAAATGGATTCGACGCAGCGCGCGCGGGCAACGTTGGCGATTGCCAACGCGATCATCCAGGGCGCCAAGGGCGACAGCCTGCAGGTGTTCAACGGCCGCGACCTGAGGGCCAAACCGCGCATTTCGGTGCTCCTCTCCAACGGCAAGATGGTGAGCGACGCCGGCGCGACGAGGATTCTGACGCTGCCGATTCGCGACTTTGCCGTGCCTAACGTGGTCGCGGGACTCGAGCAGCGCGGTCCGCGCGTGAATCCGATCGACATCGAGAAGGTGTGGGGGCCGCACGAGGAGCTCGAAGACTTCGAGGTGACGCTTCCGCGAGGGTGGAAGGCGCAGCTGCCCAAGTCGCTGACCGAGTCGAGCGCGTTCGGCACGTACACGGCGAAATACGAACAGGATGGTGACACGCTGCACGTGTCGCGCTCGCTCGTGGGTGACACCGGTGTGCAGCCGGCGAGCGCGATGCCCGCCCTCCTCGCGTGGCTCAAGGCGATGTCGGCGGACGACGTGAAGTACATCGTGATCAACGCGGGGAGCTGACTCGCAACGATTGGTACCTCGTGCCGGTTCTCCGATGACGGCACGAGCGTGGGATGAGCGTACGGTGTTCGCGCGCGGTCGATCGACCGCCACGAGCACCGTACGCTCGTTTGTTCCCCACGCTTCATCGAGGTGGCTGTCATGCACACCATTCATCGGTGCCTGTCCATCGTCGCGATCATCGCGGTCGCGGGCGCGTGCTCGGATCCGATAGCCGGTCCGTCGCGAAAACCACGCTCAGACGTCACGTCGCCACCGCCCGCTGCAGGACGGGTGGTCTTTCTTCCACCGCTCGGCAACGGCGCCATGCCGAGCGGCGCATCGGACGTATCGCGGCAGGTGGTGTTGGAGGTGTGCGTGCGAGCGGACACGGCGTGTGTCGGAG
>DAHUXU010000486.1 GCA_027307005.1 Gemmatimonadota bacterium | reverse complement strand
GTCTCCGACAGATCGCCGCCATCCCCGCCCAACGACATGGCGAGCGCCGCCCGCAGCGCCTCGGCGAACGCGGCGAGGAAGAGTCCCAGATCGGCGCCGGCATCGGCCAGGCGCGCCACCGCGGGAAACACGTCCGCCGCCCGGCGCTCGGCCACGATGTCGAGCATGCCCAGCACCTCGTCTTCCGGCACCATGCCTAACGCATCGCGCACGCGCTGCGCGGTGAGCGTGCCGTCGCCTAACGCTAGCGACTGGTCCGCCAGGCTCAACGCGTCGCGCATCGACCCGTCCGCCGCGCGGGCGAGCAGCATCAGCGCGTCCGGCTCCGCCTCGATGCCCTCGGCCGCGAGCACGCTGGCCAACCGCGCGCGCACGTCGGCCGTCCCGATGCGCTTGAAGTCGAAGCGCTGCAACCGGCTCATCACCGGCGCCGCGGTCTGCATGATTTTCTGCGGCTCCGTGGTCGCGAACACGAACACGACGCGCGGCGGCGGCTCCTCCAGAATCTTGAGCAGCGCGTTCCACGCCTCGCGCGTCAGCATGTGCGCTTCGTCGACGATGTACACCTTGTATCGTTCGTCGCCCGATGGCGCGTACATCGCGCGCTCGCGCAGCTCGCGCGCATCATCGACGCCGCGATTCGATGCCGCATCGATCTCGATCACGTCCAGACTCGCCGAGCCGCCCCAGATGCGCGTGCACGACGCACACTCGCCGCACGGCTCACCCTCGGGCGACCGATTCTCGCAGTTGAGCGCCATCGCCAGCACGCGCGCGAGCGTGGTCTTCCCGACGCCGCGCGGGCCGCACAAGAGATACCCGTGCGCCACGCGTCCGCGCGCGATCGCGCCGCGCAGCGTGTTCGACACGTGCGTCTGCACCGCCACGTCAGCGAACGTGCGGGGACGATATTTGCGCGCGAGTGAGAGATGCATAGTCAGAGGGGGCCGGCGCTGGGGGAAGTGCGGCTTTACGACCGCGTTGGCAATCGTCGCTCAGGGATGACGCACATTGGCTGGGACCACGAGTCCCGACGCGATCGAGGTCGCGATTCCCTGGATCTTCCCCCAGTGCCCCAGGCCTGACGAAGCTGCGCTCGACACCACGTACCGCTGCTACCGTGCGGTCCTGGCGGAGTTGGTGGGCTGACGCCCTTCGGGACCTGGGACGCGCGAAATATAAAGAGCGGACGAAGCCAGACAAAGCCGGTCAAACCCGGACAGGGCCGTCGGCGCCCCGACTCACTACGCGCCGCAGATCACTCTCGCCGCTTTTTCGGTGCCCGCGTCGTCCACGTCCATGTGAAAAACGGCGCGCAGCCGCGTGCGCGTCCACGCCGAGATCAACACGCCCTGCGCCGCCGCGCGCTCGGCGATGGCGCTGGCCTCGCACCCCGGCGGCACGTCGATCATCACGATGTTGGTATCCGGCGGCACTACACGCATGCCCGTCACGCCGTCCACGGACTGCGCGAACCGGCGCGCGCGCGCATGGTCATCCGCCAGCCGCTCCATGTGCGCGTCGAGTGCGTAGAGCACCGCGGCGGCAAGAAACCCGGATTGCCGCATGCCGCCGCCAAACCGCTTGCGCACCATCCATCCCTCACGCATGAGCGACGCCGGTCCCGCGAGCGCCGCGCCAACCGGGCAGCCGAGCCCCTTCGAGAAGGAGACCATCACGGTGTCGGCGCAGGCGGCGAAATCCGCCAGCGGCGTGCCCGATGCGACGTGCGCATTCCACAGCCGCGCGCCATCGAGATGAACGCCTAACGAGTGCTCGCGCGCCACGTCGCGAATGGCGCGCATTTCGTCGAGCGGGGTGATGACGCCGCCCGCGCCGTTGTGCGTGTTCTCGATGCACACCAGGCTCGCCGACAACGTGTACGGCGTGTATGGCCTGATCGCCGCTCGCAGCGACTCGGCATCCATCACCAGGCCGGCGCCCTGCACCGGCCGCACCTGTGCGCCGCAGAGCGCGGCAGCAGCGGCGGCCTCGTACATCATCACGTGCGATCCCGTGCCGAGCAGAATCTCGGTGCCGGGACGCGAGAGCAGCCACACGCCGGTTTGATTGGCCATCGTGCCGCTCGGGAAAAACAACGCCGCCTCTTTCCCGAGCAGCGAGGCGATGCGCGCTTCGAGTTTTTTGACGGTGGGATCGCCGTCCAGCACATCGTCGCCGATTTCGGCGGTGGCGATCGCCTGCCGCATTGCAGCAGTCGGACGCGTGACGGTATCGCTACGAAGATCGATCGGCATGGTACTCGATGTGAGAACGCAGCAACCGTCCGGGCGCGACGGCTACTCCTCGAGCGTCTCGCGCTGGAGACGCCGCACGCGGCGCAGCTCGTACACCCGGCCGACTTCTCCGCCCAGGATGAAAATCACCGCTGCATAATAGACCCACATCACGATCACGACGAGGGCCGTCAGCGCGCCCGTATACAAGCTGCCCGGATTGAACCGCCCAACGTACGACGTGAACAACGCCTTGGCGAGCTCGAACAAGGCGCTCGTCACGATGGCAGCGAGCAGCGCGTATTGCCATCGGATTTTTCGGTTGGGCAGAAACTTGTACAGTGAAAAGAACAGCAGCACCATGAAGGCCGATGCGATTACCGAGCCGACCGCGTACTCGAGCCGGCCCATTACCTCCTTCTGCAAGCCGATCCGCTGCAGCACGGCGACGCCGTGCGTCGTCGCGAGCCGCAGATAGGCGTTCACCGCCGTGTATGCCACGAAGAGAATCGTACTCACCACGGTGATCTCGATGTCGAACACCTTCCCCGCGATGATGCTGCGCTCGTGCTCGATGTCGAACACTTCGGCGAGCACACTGCGCAGCGTGCCGAACAGTCGCGTCGAGAACCACACGAATCCGATCAGGCTGTAGATGCCGACCGAGCGCCGTGCGCGGATCACATCATTGATGATTTTGTAGATCGGCGAGTCGGGGTTCTGGCTGTGCGGCGGCAGGAGCTGATCGATGAAGCGCCACAGATTCGCGGCCGACTGTGCCTCGGACTGGTTGAGGAGATAGCCGAGTCCCGAGAACAGGAGCAGCACGAACGGGACGGCGGCCAGCAGGATGTTGAACGCAATGCCGCCGGCGAGGAAGAAGATGTTGTCTTCGCCCGCGTTGTCCCAGATTCGCTTGGCGTAATCCTTCGTTGCCGCCCAAAAACGTCGGGGCAGAGACACCGGCTGGTTGGGCATGGCGTTGGCCGCGGTCGTCGGCCCAACGACGGAAGAGGAGATGGGAGCTCCTACTCGGACTCCGGGTCGGCCGAGTTCTTCGCGTCTTCGGTAGGCGCGAGCGTGGATCGCCGCGCGACCCGTGTCTGGCTGGTGGCGGCGCGGTAGTGCGCCTTCGATTGCGCGATGCGCGCCTCGAGGTCCAGCCGCGCCTGCTGCGCCGCTTCGCGTCCAGCACGGAAGGCTTCCTGTGCCTGGTGCTTGCGAATCTCGAGCGCCTCGCGGGCCGAATCGAGCCGGTCTTCGACGCTGCGCTTGGCTTGCTCGTATCGGTCAACGACGTTGTCCGACAGATCGCCTGCCGCGTCGCGCGCCAGGTGGGCGGCGCGGCGCGCGCGGCGGCGCAGTTGGCGGCGAGTCTCTTCGCCGGTTTGCGGCGCGAACAGCAACGCAACGCCTGCCCCGACCGCGAGCCCGACGAGAAACGACGTCGCGCCGCTGCCGCGGCGTTCGATCACGACGTACGGCTCGTCCTCGTCTTCGTCTTCGTAGCGCGTCCTGTGCTTCATGTCCTCATCTCCTCGTCTCCTCACCGGCGACCCTTCGATTTCTGTCGGACCACGTCCTTGTCCTTGACGGATCCGAAGCTCTTCACGTTTCGCGCCGCCGCATCGGGCTCGACGTCGTCTTCCGCCGGTTCCACCAGCGCGGCGAGTTCGGCGCGAACCTCTCCCGGTGTGGCGCCCAGCATGTGCGCCGTTCGTTCCACGTCGCCGCCGGTCATCGACAACGTCTTGAGCGTAAGTTGTCGCCGTGCATCGGCCAATGTCGATCCGACAGGAAGCGACACCGCCGCCGGCGCCTCGGTCGAATTGCGCAGATGGCGTGGAACGACATCGTTCAGCCCGATCGTGGTGCCGCGCGACATGATGACCGCACGCTCCACCGCGTTCTTCAGCTCGCGCACGTTCCCCGGCCATTGATAAGAGAGAATCCAATCCATGGCGGCGTCATCGAATCCTGTCACCTTTTTCCCGTTCTGTTGGGAGAACCGCGCCAGAAATTCCGTCGCCAGCAAGCGCAGATCGCCCATCCGTTCCCGCAAAGGAGGCAAATACAGCTCGACGACAGCCAACCGGTAGTACAGGTCCTCGCGCAGCTCGCCTGCGGCGAGCGCCTTCTGCAAGTCTCTGTTCGTCGCGGCGACGACGCGGATGTCGACGTCGATTTCTTTCTTCCCGCCCAGCCTCCGCACCTGACGCGACTCGAGCGCACGCAGCAGCTTGACCTGGATATCGGGCGCCATTTCCCCGACCTCGTCCAGAAACAATGTGCCCTCGTGCGCCATCTCGAACGCACCCGGCTTTTCGTTGGTCGAGCCGGTGAAGGCGCCCCTCTCATGCCCGAACAATTCGTTCTCGAGAATGTCCTTGGGCAGCGCAGCACAGTTGAGGGCGAGGAATGGCCCGCGCGCACGCTCGCTCTTCTGATGAACCGCGCGCGCCACCAATTCCTTGCCGGTTCCCGACTCGCCGAGAATCAGCACGCTTGCCGTCGATGGCGCAACCGCGTCGATGACCTGATAGACGCTGCGCATCGCATCCGACTGGCCGGTCAGTTCACCGTAGTGCGTGAGTGCCTGCAGCTCCGACGCGAGCGCGCGGTTGGTTTGCTTGACCTGAAATTTCTCGAGCGCCTTTGGGATGAGCGCTTTGAGGCGATTCAGCTTTTCCGCGGTGAGCGGTTTCTCGATGTAGTCGTACGCCCCTTGCCGCATCGCCTGCACCGCGGAATCGACCGTGGCCTGGCCCGTAATGATGATGCATTCGCTCTTGATCTCGCGCGATTGCATTTCCTGCAGCAAGGCGAGTCCGTCGAGTTTAGGCATCTTGAGGTCGGCCAGGATCACGCCGAACGTGCCCGCGAGCAGGCTCTCGAGCGCCTTCTGCCCATCGGCAGCGACGTCGACCGCATACCCTTCTTCTTCGAGGACGGCGCTCAGGCCGGCCGCGATGCTGCGCTCGTCGTCGGCGATGAGAATCTTGGGCGTATCCATGGCCTAGGTCTGCAACTCCTCTCGCCCTGAATCGGCGCGGGGGAAAATGATAGTAACGCCGTCCACTCCATCGACCACCCGAAGACCTGCGTCGAGCGCAGCGTCTTTCACGCCATCGCTCAACCGCAGCGCATTCTCTCCTGCCGGCCGCGCATCGCCCGTGGTTCCTTTGCGAATCACGGTCACTGCGATCTCGTCGCCCTGCTCACCGGGTCGTACGCCGCATTCTGCTTCACCCGCGGGGAGCGTCACCATGTCCACTGCCGCTGCCAGCACGAGTCGAACGGCGTGCGAATCCGCTTTTGTCTCGAGCGGCACATCCGGTGCCGACCAAACCGAGAGCGATCCGCCCTCGGCCGCTGCGGCCGCCCCGTACAAGGTGGCCAGCCGCTTGAGCATCTGGTGCAAATCTATCGGCTCACGTGGCGGACGCGCCAACGCAAGCAGCGCCTCGAGTCGCTCGGTCAACGTCTCGAGCTCGAAGTACGCTGCATCCGCAAATCGCGTGACGCTCGCGGCGTCGACGCCTCGCGCCAGCCTGGCGCGCAGCACCTCGAGGTTGAGGGCGAGTGCATTGAGCGGATTCTTGAGCTCGTGTGTAGCGCGCTCGGTCAGGCGCTCGAGCGCCGCATGCCAGCGCGCTTCGACGGCGTTGGTTATTCGCCCGCCTCCGCGTCGTCCGGCGCCACGTGCACGGCGACCGGCGCCCCCGGCGCACGATGCATCGTCGGCGCCTTGACGAAGCGCGCGACCGTGTCCGCCGTGTTCGACACGCGCAGCTGCTCGAACAGAAAGCCGAAGGTCTGATCGTACGCCGTGGCGAGCTCCGACTTCACCGATGCCGGCATATCCCAGATGTCCCGCTTGAACGGGCCCAACGCCTTCTTGCGCGTCTTGTAATAGAACTGCTCGTCGGAGTCCTTCGGTTTGCGCTCCTCCTTCGCATTCTCGTCGAGCCACGTGTAGATCCGGCTCCGTAAGGCATCCGGCATGTGGTCGTAGAGAATGTTCTGGAAGTTCGTGGCGAGGTGGATCTCGCACGCCTCGACGCGCGGGAAGTTGTTGAACGCGTTGTCGGGGAGCGTGGACGCGCCGTGTTGGACGGCGCCCGCCATGCCATAATCCGTTCGCGCGACCTTGGACAGTTCTTCGAGCGCCGGCAGGTCCAGCTTGACCGCCGCGATCGTGCCGTCGGGGAGCACCACGCCGCCGTGCGATGTGCCGGTCTGCACGCTGATCTTCGAGAGACCGTCGACGGTCGCACCGCTCCGCTCCTTGAGCGTGGCGTTGAATCCCTCCATGAACGCCCGCAACTCGGGCACGGTGCTGTTGTGCGCGCCGACTTCTCCGATCTCGCCGCCCACCGAGATCGTGACACCATCCGGCTGGATCTCGCGAATGTAGCGCGTGATGTCCACGGCCGTCTGATAGTTGACCCGCTGCTGCTCGTCGAGCGTCGCGAGCGAGATGTCGACTAACGTCGATGTGTCGACGTCGATGTTGAAAAAGCCGGACGCGATCGCTTCCTGTGCCAACTGCTTGACGGCCGCGACTTCACCCCGCCGGTCGACGGCGAACTTCTTTGCGTTCACCTGGAAGTGATCGCCCTGCACGAACAGCGGCCCGCGGAATCCTTCGCGCAGCGCCGCGGCCAGCATGACCGCGACGTACTCGCGCGGGCGTTGGTCGGTGTAGGCGATCTCGGAGCGAGCGATCTCGACGACGAACGCGCCCGCGTTCTGCTTGACGGCAGTACGAAACACCGCGCGTGCGGTGTCGTACGCCATGCCGCGAACGTTGATGGCCGGCACGGTGAATCCGTGCGTCTTGCCCTTGCCGCGCGCGAGATAAAAATCGTGGATGCTCGACGGACGCACGCCCGCGGCCTGGCCGATTTCCCACAGCAGCCACTGGGCGTGATCCTTGGTTTGTCCCTGCGCGAACACCGCCTCCCGTACCAGCTCGTCCATCGCTTCTGTCTGGAGCACGGCCTCGTTTACGAGCGTCACTCGACCGTGTTCGACCTTGACGTCATTGCCGAACTGATGCACCCAGCCCCCCAAGCGCGAAAGACGACACTGTCATGCCGCGCGCAGCGGCATGAGGAGAACTCTGACCGACCGGGCCAGCGCCCGCAAGGGGCGTCACGATCCGTCGACCCTGACCGTAAGGCCATCGAACGCCGGCGCGATCCCGCGCGGGAGCTCTGCCTCGAGATCGGCGTGCCGATTGTGATGCGTGAGGTGCGTGAAGTACGTGCGCGGCGCGCCGATTGCCCGCGCGGTTTCGATCGCTTCGGCAACGCTCAGATGGGTTGGATGCGATGTGCGCAAGAGCGCGTTGAGCACCAACACTTCCACGCCGCGAAACGCCTCCATCGCGTCGGGCGGAATCCGCTTTGCGTCCGTCACGTACGCGATCGGCC
>DAHUXU010000478.1 GCA_027307005.1 Gemmatimonadota bacterium | reverse complement strand
ATTCTGCTCGCGACTGATCCGAATCAGGTCCCCGTGGCCGTTGGGCAGATCTTCGGCGAGATGACCGCGAACAACTTTCCCGAACGAGCCGGAGCACTCGCGCGGGAGATCGCCAGCACGCGCCCGCAGCTCATCGGGCTCCAGGAGGTCGCACTGTGGCGCGTGCACACGGGACCGAACCCGTTCACTCCTGCGACGACCGTGGCGTTCGACTACCTCGATATTCTCCTCGACTCGCTGCGCGCTCAGGGCGTCCAGTACGACAGCGTGGCGGCGCAGGTTGGTGGAGACGTGCAGCTGCCCGGCGTCGTGTCCGTGAACCCGCTCACCATCATTGGCGTTCGCCTGACGGAGCGCGAAGCGATCATTGCGCGGAAGGACGTGGCCGTGCACGACGCGACCAGCGGGAACTATCAGGCAGCCGTTGCCATATCGTTAGGCGCCACCATCATCTTCGAGAAGCGCAATTGGGTGTCGGTGCGCGCCACGGTCGGCAAGCGCGAGATCCGGTTCGTCACCACGCACCTCACACAACAGCGGAACGAGGCGGTCCAGCTTGCGCAGGCGCAGGAGCTCATCACGTTGCTCGCCGACGAGCAGGATCCGCTCATCCTCACCGGCGACTTCAACTCGGCGGCCGATGGAAGCCAGACGCCGACGTACGGGATCCTGCTCGCTGTCGGCTATCGCGATCTATGGTCCGACCGGTTCCCGCGCGCGCCGGGATACACGTGCTGCGCCGCCGATGACCTGCACGATGCGACGGTGCGGTTCGACCAGCGTCTCGATCTCGTGCTCGTGCACGATCCGCGGGCGCCTAACGCGGGCGGCATCGTCGGACTCGTGCGCGCGGACATCGTGGGCGACACACCGTCGGAGCGCACGGTGTCGGGCCTGTGGCCGTCGGATCACGCGGGTGTGGTTGCGAGCCTGCTGCTCCCGCCGGTCGAGCATCCGTAGACGGTGCGTGCGCGTGCAACGGGGGACGCGGTCGCCTTGCGACATACCAAGGGGGCGTAATGCATAGGTCACTTCTTATTCCAGTCCTCGCGACGTTGGGAGGTGCCGTGCTCGTCACGGGGCAACCGGCGTCTCAGGTGAGTGCGGGCGCTCGTGTGCGCGTGCAGGTGGATTCGCCGCCGCCGCCGCGAACGATCGTCGGTACCCTTGGCAGTCTAACGCGCGAGGCGCTTTGGCTGTCGCCCTCAAACGGCGGCGCCGAGCAGCGCATCCCGACCAGCCAGATCGGCCGGCTCGAGGTGAGCACCGGACGAGGCATTGTCGCGTCGCACGTCATCCTCGGAACGCTGGGGGGCGCACTCGCCGGCGGACTCATCGCCGGCGCGACGTCGTCGTGCTCCAGAGATCAGTGGCTTTGCCTCCAACCCCTGGCCGTCGCCGGCGGCGTGATGCTGGGAGGTGCGGCAGGCTTGGTAACCAGTCTGCTCATCAAGGGTGAGCATTGGAGGACAATACCGCTCCCGAGCGTCGCGGTATTCCCCGCCCCGGACCACGGCGTGGGCGTCGCGGTGCGAGTCGAGTTCTAACTCAGGAGGCAGGCTGCGCCAGCGGCCGTCCGAAGTACGGAAGCCACGTTAGCCATTATACGCGCGAAAGGCTCTTGGTCGTTTGTCGTTGGGCGGTCCACGGTGCATCGCCGGTGCCGGGCGACGGTGCGCGATAAGGCAACGTGGTCAGCGAATGAGATAAGAAACGCCGAGTCCCGCCGCGACGAGCGTGACCACCGCGCCAATGGTACCCCGGCGGCTGACTCGGGCAAGCGTGGGGTCGTTTACGAAATCCGAACGCTTCGCGTCATGCGAATCGTTGCCTCGACGCGCTCTCTAATCGGACCGAGCGGTGAAACGCCGCACGACATCGCGATAGGCACGACCCGACATCAATCGCTTGCCGTTCTTCAGGATCAGCACGTAGTCACCCTGAAACCACGGCTGGATCTCCTTGACGCGCGTGATATTCACTATCACCGATCGATGGATCCGCACGAACTGCTCGGACGGCAGCCTTCGCTCGATCCTGTTCAGCGTTTCCCGAACACGATACGTCTGCTCGGCTGTCTGCACGATCACGACCTTGTCGGACACCTCGATGCAGTCGATCGTGGCCGCGTCGATCAGAATATGCCGGTCGTCGACCTTCACGGCGATGAGGTCTGGCGAACGATCTCGGGCGAGCCGGTTGAGCAGCGTCTCGAGGCGCCCCGAAAGCTCTGACGATCGCCCGCTTCGGACGCGGACGATCGCTCGTTCCATCGCCGTTCGAAACCGTCCGCTGTCAAAGGGTTTGAGCAGATAGTCGACCGCGTGCACATCGAGCGCCCTCAGCGCATATCGCTCGTACGCCGTCACAAAGATGACCACGGGCATGCTCGGCACACCGACAGCGGCGACGACACCGAAGCCGTCGAGGCCCGGCATCTGTACGTCGAGGAGTACGATGTCGGGCCGGAGCTTCCGGATTGCGTCGACGGCCGCCTGGCCGCTCGCTGCATCGCCGATGACCTCGACCTCGTCCATCTCGGCCAATAGTGATCGCGCCAGACGCCTGGCCGGCGCTTCGTCGTCCACGACCAACACGCGGCAGCGCGGACTCATCGCGGTAGGACGATGTGCACGCGAAAACCTCCGCCGGGAGCGTTACCCGCTTCGAACGATTGTCGCTCCCCGTACCGACCGCCTTCTTGCACGCTGTGCGTAAGGTGACCGAAGTAATGCCGGACAACGGCCGCATCCTCACGCTCACCTACGGTACGGGCAGCCGCACGGGCAGTTGGCAGCCGTGGGTGGCCATGGGCGCCGCGAAAGCGGCGACCGAATCGCTGGTTCGTTATTTCGCGGTCGCGCTCGCACGCCGCGGCATCACGGTGAACGCAGTTAGCCCCGGCTTCATTGATGACAGCGTCGTGAAGAGTCTGCCCGAGGTCGCGCAGCAGATGATCAGCGACTGGGCGGGCAGCGGCTGGACGCCCATGGGCCGTCTGGGCACGCCCGCCGACATCGGCAACGTCGTCGCGCTGCTGTGCTCAGACGAGGCCAGTTGGATCACGGGGCAGACTATTTATGCAGACGGCGGCGCATCCATCGTAATGCCCGAGCTACCGCCCGCATTGCAACAGGGCTGAGCCACGTGACCGTCGACCGCCGGCTTTGCTGTAGCGAAAACGCCTCACCGAAAGCCCGGTGAGGCGTTTCTCTAACAACTCAACGAACGACGACTGCACGAAACCGGAATCGGTCTCGATGCTGTCCTGGCGCTGGGCTTCCGCTGTGCGCTCGGCGGCGAGGCCGAGCGACATACCGCGCGCGTCGGATCCGATGTCGGCCGTCGTGCCTAACGTGAGGAGCGTAGCGCGGTTCTCCACACGCCGCGCGCGCCGGCGCTGATGTTCTACCCCCCGGATCACGGGGCCCCGTCACATCCCGAAACAAGGCCACGACGGCACTCGTAGGTTCCATGTCCGCTGGTCGCCGGTTCCCCTCGCCCAGACGTCGGCCCATGAACGCCATCTTCCGCGACATCCGCTACGGGTTCCGCTCGCTCATCAAGAGCCCCGGCCTGACGCTGGTCGCCACGCTCGCGCTCACGCTCGGCATCGGCCTCACCACGATCATGTTCAGCATGGTGTACGGGGTGCTCATGAAGGGCCTCTCGTATCCGAACGGCGACCGCATCGTCGAGATGGTCCGGTTCAATGCGGCGCGCGGGGAGAACCGCATGGCGACGCCCATCAGCGACTATGCGGACTTCAAGAGCCAGGAGCGTACGGTCGCCTCGCTCGCCGCGTACTATTCGGGCACCGTGAACGTGAGCGGCAAGATGGCGCCGGAGCGGTACTCGGGCTCGTTCGTCACGGCGAACACGTTCGACGTGACGGGCGTGAAGCCGCTGCTCGGCCGTACGTTCCGGGCGGGAGAGGACGGCCCCGGAGGCGCCAGGCTGGTGGTAATCAGCTATCCGCTGTGGCAGACGCTGTTCGGCGGCAGCCGTGATGCGTTAGGCGCGGTGCTGCGCGCGAACGGCGTGCCGTACACGGTGATCGGCGTGATGCCCGAAGGCTACGATTTTCCGGACAACTCGCGCATCTGGCTTCCGCTCGGCATGGACCCAGTCGGCACGAAGCGCGGAGATGGGACCTGGCTCACCGTCATCGGCCTCCTCGATCCGGGCGTCGCGATGCACCAGGCGACGTCGGACTTCTCGGCGATCGCGACGCGCCTGCAGCACGAGTACAAGTCGACCAACGACGGCATCGATGCTCGCGTGATGCCCTACACCGACGCGGAGCTCGGACCGCAGCCGCGGCAGCTCATCTACACGATGTTCGTCGCCGTGTTTTTCGTGCTGCTCATCGCCTGTGCGAACGTCGCCAACCTGCTGCTCGACCGTGCCGCGCACCGCGTCAAGGAGGTGGGCATCCGCACGGCGCTCGGCGCATCGCGCGGCGCCGTCGTCAGGCAGTTTCTCACCGAGGCGCTCGTGCTGTCGTTAGGCGGAGCGGCGTTCGGCTCGATCGCGGCGTACGCCGGCATCGCGGTGTTCGACCGCGTGCTGTACGCCTCGACCGACGTTCCGTCGTACATCGTCGTCCGGCTCAACGCGCCGGTGCTGGCGTTCACGATCGGCATAGCGGCGCTGGCCGCCATGTTCTCGGGTCTGCTCCCGGCGGTGCAGTCGTCGCGCACCGACATCAACGAGGTGCTGAAGGACGAGACGCGCGGCTCGTCCAGCCTGCGGATCGGCAAGATGAGCCGCGCGCTGGTGATCTTCGAGATCGCCCTGTCGTGCGGGCTGCTCGTCGCGGCCGGACTGACCATCAAGAGCGTGACCAACCTGCGGACGATGGATCCCGGGTTCCGCACGAGCCATGTCTTCACGGCGCGCGTCGGCTTCCCCGGGACGTACACCGACACCGTGATGCAGCGCGAGTTCTTCGAGCGCCTGCGCGACCGGCTCGAGACGATCCCCGGCGTTCGCTCGGCGGCGCTCACATCGGGGCTCCCCGGCGTGCAGTCCGACGACGGATCGTTCGAGGTGGAGGGCGGCACGTACGCGACCAACAACGACGTGCCTAACGCACGGTCGTACTCCGTGTCGCCCGGGTTTTTCGAGACGTTCGCGATCCGGATTCTCCAGGGGCGCGGCATCACGGCCGCGGACCGCGCCGGCGCGCAGCCGGTGGCGGTCGTGAACCAGGCGTTCGCCGACAAATACCTCGGCGGCGGCGACGTGTTGGGCCGCCGCATTCGACAGGGCGGCCGCGACAGCAGCCAGCCGTGGATGACCGTCGTCGGCCTCGTCCCGTCCACGTTCACCGGCGACCAGAACCAGCCGCGGGCGCCGGCGTACTTCGTCCCGCTCGAGCAGCACCACGCGAACTTCGTGAGCATGGCGGCGTTCACGGACGGCCCGCCCATGGCGATCACCTCGCAGGTGCGGAGCGCCGTCACGTCGCTCAATCCCGACCTGCCCATCTATTGGACGTACACGCAATCGGAGGCGATGGCGCGCCAGGTGTGGTTCATCCGCCTGTTCGGGACGATGTTCGCGTTGTTCGGCCTCATCGCCTTGTTCCTCGCGGCGATCGGCCTCTACGCGGTGATGTCGTTCTCCGTCAGCCGCCGGACCCGCGAGGTGGGCATCCGCATGGCCCTCGGCGCGCAAACTCGCGACGTGATCCGGATGATCTTCCGCCAGGGCGTGGTGCAAATCGCGATCGGCGTCGTGTTCGGGCTCGCCTTCGCGGCGACGCTCGCGCAGTTCCTGAGCGTCGTGCTGTTCCAGGTTGCGCCGCGCGACCCCGCGATCTTCGGCAGCGTCGCGCTCGTGCTCGCGTTCACAGGTCTCGTGGCGTGTTTGGTCCCCGCGCTTCGCGCCACGATGGTGGATCCGCTCACCGCGCTCAGGGCCGAATAGCGCGCCGGCCGGCGCCGGCGCGCCCGCACCTCAGCGGACGCGTGTGAACACCGCGTTGAGCGGCGTGTGCGCCCCGGCAAATCCGCCCGACATGCCGGTCAGCGTTAGGCCGGTGGAATCGGCGTGCGCCGAGGCAGAGTGCAGGTGTAGTGGCGAGTCGAAGGGACATCTCGAAAAGACCGTGAACGGATTCTCCACAACATACGCGCCGGGTGCTGGCGTTCACGATCGGCATGGCGGCGCTGGCCGCCATGTTCTCGGGTCTGCTCCCGGCGATGACGCTGCTCGCGGTCGTCACCGATCCCACCAAACTCCGCGAAGCGTCGAACAACGGATAACGGCGCCAAACCGTAGCAGAAACCGGAGCAGTCGGGCCTAACGTAGGGATGCCCGACACTATCGAAGTAGCGCCGGCGTTGTAGTTGCCCCTCCTGGGCGCGAACCAGGACTTTCCTGATCCAGAGTCCGGTCCATTCTGGCACTGATTTCCGGCAACTTGCCGTCTTACTGCCAGTTCGTGACGTCCGCCGCCACAATTCAGCGCGCAGCCGGCCGCGCTCTGCCGGCCTAAACTGACACACCAACTCACGCACGTTCACTGTGCCGCGATGCGCGCCCATAGCGCACGGCCATGGAACCCTGTCTTGCAGAAGGACACGTGGCGGTGGCAAACCAGACGTTGTCCGATACCATGTCGAGGCGATTTCCAAACTGCCGTTCTCCCGCGCCGCTCACGGTTTGGAATCGGCGCGATGCCAATTCGC
>DAHUXU010000456.1 GCA_027307005.1 Gemmatimonadota bacterium | reverse complement strand
GATCGCGATCGGACTGCACCTCGAGACGTTGCTCGAGCGCGAGCACGGCGGCGAAATTCGGGGCTTGGCGCGCGCCGGCAAGGGATTCGGTATCATCGCGGGGACGGGCACGGGGAAGACGCTCGCAATCCGCCCGATGGCCGAAACCATTTTAGGCACGGCCTTGCGCGTGGGCGTCGTGAATCGAGAGCGAGAGGCCACGCCGGAAACGCCCACCTGGAACGTCGTCATCGTCACCACCGGCATCGCTCGGCGCTGGTTTCAGGACGGCGACATTCTGCAGCGCGACACGCTGATCGTGGATGAAATCCACCAGACGTCGGCGGAGCTCGAGCTCTGCCTTGCGTTAGGCAAGCGGGTCGGGTGCCGCTGCATCTGGCTGTCGGCGACGGTGGATCCGGCGTTTTACGCGAACTATCTCGACTCCGCGGCCGTCCTCGAGGTGCACGCGTTCGATCCCGAGAAGGCGGCGAAGGTCGTCGTGATGAACCGCCATCCGCTCGAGTTTCTCGACGAGCGGTTCCTGACCCTCGTGCAGCGCGAGCAGCGTGGTGTGGGCGTGTTTCTGCCGACGCGGGCCGCGGTCGAGGATGTCGCGGACTGGGTGCACCGGAGGTCGTCGCGCATCGAGAGCGCGTTCTATCACGGCGGCGAGCCGATCCGTGTCATTCGGCCCTTTCTGGATGGCGAAGTGCGGAAGCCGTACGTGCTCGCCATGACGGCCGCCGGGCAGAGCGCGCTCAACGTGCGCGGGCTGGACACGGTCGTGATCGACGACACCCGATTCGCGAATCTCATCGAGCACGGGCGCAACGTGCTCACGCGCGTACACCTGGGTGCGAACGAGATTCTGCAGATGGCGGGGCGCGTCCACGGACGCGTCGAAGGCGGGCGCGTGTTCATTCTGAGCGACCGCGACATCGAGTTTCGGTCGCTGCGGCCAACGGCGCCGGAGTTTCAGCTCGCCGGCGACTCGGAGCGTGTGGCGCTGACGTGCGCCGATCTGGGCGTGCGCGCGGACGAGCTCGAGCTGCCGGTTCCGTTAGACAGCGCGGCGTATCGCGCCGCCGTCGCCCGGCTGGAGCGGCGCGGCATCATCGAGCACGGACGTCTCACGTCGTACGGCAAATCGGTCGCGGCGCTGCCGGTGGAGCGGCACTGGGCGGAGCTGCTCGTCCACGCGGACGACGATTTGATTCCCTACATCGCCGTGGCCGCGTCGATCGAATCGCTGCACCGCATGACGCGCGACGAGCGCGATCTCGAGGGCGTGATCGTGCCGGGAAGCGATCACCTCACGGCGTACAACCTGTACGCCGAGGCGTATCGGCGTCACGGTTCCGTGGGCGAGGTGTACGGGCTCCCCCGGCATCTGTTCAGCGAGGGAATCGACGACTGGGCCGAGCGGCGGGGGGCGCTGGTCAAGGCCATCGAGGATGCGGCGTTAGGCATGGCGAGCATCTACCGCGCGATCGGACTGCCGCTGCCGTCGCGCATGATGCCGGCGACCGACGCGGTGTACGCGCGCTTCGCCGATCTGGTCGCGCGGATCATGCCGTTCGAGCTCGTGATCGGCGAGCAGACC
Organism: Gemmatimonadota bacterium; assembly: GCA_027307005.1. Lineage (GTDB taxonomy): Bacteria > Gemmatimonadota > Gemmatimonadetes > Gemmatimonadales > Gemmatimonadaceae > JADGGM01. The sequence continues at coordinate 3,498 of DAHUXU010000456.1, read as the reverse complement.
GCCGAGGGCGAAGAAGCGCGCGTCTCCAAGGGCAGCGTCTGCGGCACCTGGGGCGCGGTGGCCGGCTCGCTTCGCTACTTCGCGGATCGCTCGGGCACCGCGCGCGCGGCCATCGAGGGCACGCAGATCTCGCTCGACCTCATCCGCCGGTACGCGTTGTTAGGCGAATCCGAAGTCGTGTACGACCCCGAGCGCAAACGCGCCGCGCTCGCCGTCTCGCGGCGCACGCAGTACCACGGATTCGAGTTGGGCCGCGAGCGCGAGCCGCTGGACACGTTTCCCGATGCGCTGGCCCCGCAGGCCAGGCACGTCCTGGCGGGCGCTCTGGCTCGCGGCGAGGCGCGCCACCACGCCGTGCGGCAGAACCGGAACGCGATCGACGAGCTGCGCGAGGTCTATCGGCGCTCGGGCGGCCTCACACCCCGGTTAGGCCTGCAGGAGCTCACCGCCTTCTACGAGGCCAGGCTCGCCGGCGTGCATTCGATGGAGGAGTTTCGCGCCGCGGATCTGCGCCTCGATGCCGCGGCCTTCGTGTCCGCCGAGGAGCGCGCCCGCTGGATGGCGCTTCCGTCGTCGACCACGATTCGCGGACACGAGGTGCCGGTCGAGTACGAGGTCGAGGACGACGGGACCGGCGTCATTCGGCTTCGCCTTCCTGAGAAAATGGCGCGCAGTTTGGCCGCGTCGGAGCTGCCCGACTTCGATCGGCCGGTGCGCTTCGTGGTCACCCGCGGACAACGCGGAGCAGTTCGCGCCACGAGCCTCGATGAGCTGCAGCAGCTGCTCGACCTGCCGTGGTCGCCCGGAGAGCGCGCCGGCGATGGGCGGGAGCGGTACCGCGATGCGCCGCGAAACCGGCGTCACGATCGCCGCGGCCGCCGCCGCCGTTAGCCGGCGCGCCTTGCGTTAGGCTCGGGCGGCAGGTCGTCGACCTCGGCCGCGTAGCGCTCTTCGCGGAACGGCACGAAGCCGCGCGCCCGGTAGTTAGGCAATGCGTGCGGACTGTCCAGCGTGCACGTGTGCAGCCACACCCGGCGCGCACCGTCCGACCAGGCCTGTCGCACCGCGCGGGTGAGCAGCTGCTTCCCCCAGCCCTGTCCCGTCCGCTCGGGGATCAACCCGAAGTACACGATCTCGGTGTCGCCGGACTCGGCGCGGCGCAGCTCGAAGTATCCGGCCGGAGCGCCGCCCAGCCATGCCACCCACAAGCTCACGCCCGGCGTCGCCAGATACGTGACGATCTGCGCATCGGTCCAGCCCAACCGATCTCGCCAGGAATGATTCCGCCCAACCTCGGCGTAGAGATAACGGAAAAAGGAGGGAGGACACGATTCCACGCGCGCGATCTGCAATCGTGGATCGCTATCTGCGGCCCGCAACTGGCCCGGCTCGGTGAGCTCCAGGTATGTGCGCGTGACGGTGATGGAAGCCATTGGCATCTCAGCCAGAAGCCGGGGTGGCGATCAAGATAACGCAGCCCGGGCGGGTCCGCGCGGAAGTAGACCGCCCGGTCCAGAAGTGACCGTCAGAGAACTGTCAGCGACGGGTTTTGGATTTGATAACTATAATCTAATGCGTTGTCAGATAGACTGTTACAAAGCCGATCCCATGGCCATTGTTTTTTGGACCGATCGGTCTTATCATACGTCGCCATGAAGGACCGCCGAACACAGATCGTTGAAGCCGCGACGGCCGTGATGGGTCGCCAAGGATTCCAGCAGACGTCCGTCGAGGACGTCATTCACGAAGCTGGGCTCTGCGGCAAAGGTCATTTCTATCACTACTTCAAGTCGAAGGAAGAACTCGGCTACGCGGTATTGCTGCACCAGTTCGAGGTGTTTGCCGAGACCGGTCTCGCGGTGTTGCGAGATCCGATGCTGCCGCCGCTCGCTCGGTTAGACGAATTCATCGACTGGATCGTGGAGGGCCAGGCCGAGCGCGGCTGCTGCGAGGGTGTGAGCCCGTGCGGCGCCCTGGCCACCGAAATGGCCGAGCAGCACGAAGGATTTCGCAAGCACGTGGACGCGTTGTTCGAGCGATGGACTGGTCAGCTGCAAGCGCTGTTCTGGGAAGCACGGCCGCAGATGATAGACGATGTCGATACGGAGGCACTAGCGCGATTTATCGTCGCCACACTCGAGGGAGCGCTGTTCATGTCGCGCGTGAAGCGCGACGTCGCCGTTCTCGAGGATGTGGCAACTGGTCTGAGACGTTTCGTGATGTCCCATGTTCGAGCGGATGAGCGGCACGCCGCCGCCGTCCGAGATCTGGTGGGGGGCACGGACCAATCGGTGGGGAAGGAGAGTGGCCGATGATGACAAAAGAGAGAAACCAATCGCACGAGGACCTGTCTCCTCTGCGCGCTCGGCCTGCCGAGGCCGCGGCACCGGTGGTCGAAATAGAGAATGCCCCGACCGATCCGCGCGAGCGGCGCGCAATGTTCGAGGCGGAAGTTCTCACGCAGCTGGACGCGCTCTTCAGTTTCGCGCTCAAGTTGTCGCATGCGCGAGACGAGGCTGAAGATCTCGTCTCGGAGACCGTGCTGCGCGCGCTCGAGCGTTGGGAGCAATACCGGCTCGGGACGAACGCCCGCGCGTGGCTGTTCACGATTCTCTACCACGTCTTCGTAAGCCGTCGCAGGCGCGTCACGTCGCGCGAGCTGCCGTTGCCCGAGGAAATCGACGGCTGGTCGGGCAATGAAGTCGTCGGCGAAGCGGACCCCGAGGGGAAATTCTACGATTCGTTCGTGGACGATGAGGTGACGCGGGCCATCGATGCGCTACCCGAGGAGTATCGAACGGCCGTCGTGCTCAGCGATGTTCACGGATTGCGCTACGCGGAAATCGCCGAAATACTCGGCGTCCCCGAGGGAACGGTGAAGTCGCGACTCTTCCGCGGACGGCACATTCTGCAGAAGAAGCTGGTCGACTACGCAACCGAGATGGGCTACATCAAAGGTCGCGGCCCACAGACCGTGAGCGTGTAGCCAAGAGTGAACAATCGATGAGAGCCGGCGTTCCGCTTCGCGCGTGACGCCGGCTCTCGTCGTTTCTAACGGCTGACCACCAACCGATCTTCGGTCAGTTTGCGGCGGTGCCGCGCGGCTTTGGCGCGATTTCCGCACGACGACATGTCACACCATCGGCGCCGTCCGTTCTTGGTTCCGTCGAAGAACACGCGCGGACAGCGTTGATCGGCGCAGCGTCGCACGCGTACCAGCTCGCCCAGCACGAGTGCATCGGCGGCGGATTCCACGATGGGAATCATCAACCCTGCGAACGCGTCACCCACAGGCACGAAGCTGCGGACGAATTCACCGTCGCCACGGCTTTCGAGGCGTCGCACCCCCGCGCTCCGGCCCAACACACGATTGATCTCGCGCACGGCGGTTTGTCGAACGTCGGTGCCATGGAGGCCGCGCTCGGCCAGTGAACGCAGCACGGAGCGCACGCGCCGTGCATCAGCGAGCGCCGCGGTTGCGCCAGCCGGCTGCTGCTG
>DAHUXU010000452.1 GCA_027307005.1 Gemmatimonadota bacterium | reverse complement strand
GAGCAGCAGCGCTGCCGTCACGAGCAGCGATTCAGGGTCCGTTGGGCCGACGCCGAACAGCAGCGAGCGCATCAATCGCGCGGAGAAGACCAGAATCAACATACCAATGACGATTCCTGCGCCGGCCAGTGCGAGTCCCTGTGCCGTGATCATCCGCGCGATCGACCGCGGCTGCGCGCCGAGCGCGATCCGCAAGCCCAACTCCCGGGTGCGCAGCATCACGACGTACGCGAGCACGCCGTAAAGGCCGACCATCCCGAGCACGAGCGTCATCGCCGCCGCCACGCCCAGGATCACGACCGTGAACGACAGCTGGGCCGTCGACGCGGCGAGCGTCGCGCCCATCGGCTGCACGAGATAGGCGGGGAGCAGCGGATCAAGCGTGTGGAGCGCCACGACCATCGCGCGTGTCACGGTGGCGGGATCTCCGCGCGTGCGCGCCGCCACGCCCCACGACCGCGCGATCTGATCCAAGTCGCCCCCCGCCGCGATCGGGAGATACACGACGCGTGTGGGACCAGCGGCGAGCGAACTGTCGCGAATGTCGCCGAGAACGCCCACGATCGTGTGCCAGGGGCCGTCGGGCAATTTTCGAAAGCGCTTGTTGATCGCCGCGCGCCCGGTGGCGTCGTAGAAGAACACCCGCGCCGCCTCGCGCGTGATGATGGCCTCGTTGCGGCGTGCGTCGGGGTTGGCATCGAAGTTGTGGCCGGCGATGAATGGAATGCGCAGCGTGCCGAAGTAGGCGCTGTCGACCGCGACGTAGAGAGCGGCCGGCGGAATCTCGCCGGCGTTGCTCACGGCGCTCTCCACGTAGACGGGATTCAAGTTGACTCCCTGGTCGACGAACGGAAGATGTGCGGCCACGGTTGCCTTCTCGACGCCGGGCACTTGCGACATCGCGTCGGCGAGCCGCGTGCTGAAGCGCGCCAGATCCGAGTCGCTCGGATACCGCGCCGGCGGCAGCGACAACCACAACTCGGCGACGCCGTGCGGATCGAAGCCAGGCTGCACGGCGTGCAAGCGGCTGAAGCTGCGCGCGAGCAGGGTCGACGCGGAAAGCACGAGCATCGCGAGCGCCACCTGACCGGCGACGAGCAGGTTCCGCGTGCGCTGGCGCCGGCCGCCAAGTGAGCCGGCGCGCGTCGACTCGCGCAGGTCGGCCAGCGGATTGCCGCCGAGCGCGCGCAGTGCCGGGATCGTGCTGCAGCCGATCGCCACGAGCGCGCTCGTCGCGAGCGCGAACAGGATCGCCGCTCCATCGAGCCGCACCTCGGCCAGCCGCGGCAGCTGAGCCGGGCCGTGGGCAACCAGGTAATGCAGTATCAACGCCGCGAAGAGGATGCCCAGCGCGACGGCGCCGACCGACAGCACCAGCGACTCGGCGAAGAAATGCGCGAGTACGCGTCCGCGGCCGGCGCCAAGCGCGGTGCGCACCGCCAGTTCGCGACGTCGCGCATCGGCGCGCACCAGATAGAGGTTGGTGACGTTGGCGCAGGTCACGAGGAGCACCAGCAGCGCCGCCGCGGCCACCACCCAGAGGGCGCGCGCCGCGCCGCCCACCATGTCCTCGCGCAGCGGAATGACGCGCGGCACGGGCTTCGCCTGCTCCAGTATTGTGGCCATCGGCATGCCGCCGGGCTGGAGGTCTGGCGTGATCTCAGGAACGCGCGGCAGGAGATGCGCGAGCTCACGCGCGGCGGACTCGGGCGTCGCCGTCGACGCGAGACGCGCCACCGCGTCGAACGCGAACCCGCCCATGGCCACGTTCGGATCGACGCGGAGCGGCAGCCAGAGGTCGACGTCGGCTCTCGGAAAGTCGAAGGTCTTCGGCATCACGCCGACGATGTCGGAGCGTTTGCCGTCGACGACGATTGTGCGCGACATGATGTGCGGGTCGGCGCCGAAGCGCGTCCGCCAGAGCCGCTCGCTGATGACGACGACGTTCGGTCCTCGTTGAACGTCTTCGGCCTCGGTGTAGGGGCGGCCTCGCATCGGTGCGACCTCGAGCGTTGGGAACAGACTCGCCGTTGCGCGCGCGGCGTTCAACCGAACCGGATCGGACCGTCCTTCCGCGTCGCTCACGTTCGCGGAGACCGCCTCGTAGAGCGCGATCCTCGCGAGCGTGTGTGCATAGCGCTGAAACGTGAGATAGGTGCCTATCGACTGCGGGTTGTGCGTGGCCGAGAGCGAAGGCATGTCGTTCACGATCGCGACGAGCCGGTTCGCGTCAGGGTAGGGCAGCGGCCGCAGCAAGATGGCGTTCACGACGCCGAAGATTGCCGTCGCGGCGCCGATGCCGAGACCGAGGGTGACGACGACGGCGGCGGTGAATCCGGGCCTCACTCGCAGCACGCGGAGTGCGTATCGAAGATCGCCGAGGAACGCATCCAGGAACGCCGTGTTGCGGGCGTTGCGCTCGCGGGTCTCGCTGAGCTCGATGCACTCCGACTTCGCCGCGTTCATGTCGCCGAGTCGCTCGGCGACCGCGCGCCGCGCATCGGCCTCGGACATGCCGCGCGCCATGTACTCTTTCACGCGCATGGTGGTGTGAAAGCGCAGCTCGTCGTCGACGTCCTGCGCGATTGGGGTGCGCCAAAAGGTAAGGTAGCGGCGCCAAGCTGGAGTTTTGCTCATATCGGCCTCGCTGGCGCCTCGAGCGCGCTGAAGACCGCGGCGGCGTAGCGCGTCCAGTCCTTGGTTTCGACGCGGAGCTGTGCGCGGCCCTTCGCGGTCAGTGAATAGAACTTGGCCCGCTGGTTGTTGTCGGACCGGCCCCATTCGGCGGCAATCCACTCGCGGTTCTCGAGGCGGTGGAGCGCTGGGTAGAGGGTGCCCTCTTCGATGCGGAGGACGTCATCGGTGGCGCGCTCGATCCATTGCGCGACCGCGTAGCCATGCATCGAGCCCCAGCTCACGGCTTTGAGGATCAGCAGGTCGAGCGTGCCGCGCAGGACTTCGAGTTTGTGTTCGGGCATAGGGCCATAGGGTTTCTAGGGCATTGGCAATGATGGGTCATAAACCCTAGAAAGGCAAGCGGCGCTCCAGAGGCCTCTCGCTTGCCGTCATCCGTTCAATCCGTATCACCAGAGCGAGGAAGCCCACCACTTGGCATCACGAAGCTGCAACGACACGGGCCTCGCGCCGGCGCCGCGCCTCCTCGTTCAAACGTGGCGCTACGCGGACACGCCGGGCGATGTCACGACCGTGCGCTATGCCGGCTTTGCCTAACGCCAGGGCAACCGCTTTCCCGATGCCCCGTGAGGCGCCCGTGACGAGAGCGACCCGTCCTTCGAGTTCCGCCATGTGCGATCACCTCCTGCCCAAACGTTCGCGCCGCGCGAGCCGGCGCTCATAAGGATCCCAATGAAAACACGTCGCGTACCTCCTCGAGCACCGCGCTCGCGGTTGAGCGCGAAGCCTTGGTGCCGTCGCGAAGGACATCGCGGACGATGTCGCGATCCTGCGCGTAGAGTGCGCGTCGTTCGCGGATCGGCGCGAGAAATGTTTGCAAAATGTGGGTGAGGCGCTCCTTGAGTGCAGCATCACCCAGGCCACCGCGCCGGTAGTGTGCCTCGAGCTCGGCGACTGCTTGCTGGTCGGGATCGAACGCGCGCAGGTATGCGAAGACCACGTTGTCCTCGACGCGACCGGGATCGCTCGCGCGCACGTGGCCGGGATCGGTGAACATCGCGTGGACGAGCCGACGGATTTCGTCGTCCGGGGCGGAGAGGGAGATAGCGTTGCCGAGCGATTTGCTCGCCTTGCGGCCATCGATACCGGGCAGCCGCGTCGTTGCCGAGAGCAGTGCCCGGCATTCCGGGAGCACTGGCCGCCCGGCGAGGTGTGCTAACCGCCGCACAATTTCATTGGTCTGCTCGATCATCGGGAGCTGGTCCTCGCCGACTGGCACAAGTGTGGCGCGGAACGCGGTGATGTCGGCCGCTTGGCTCACGGGATACGCGAGGAAACCGGCTGGGATGTCTCGCGAAAACCCGCGCAACTCGATCTCGGCCTTCACGGTGGGATTCCGTTCGAGCCGCGCGACGGTGACCAGATTCAGATACAGCATGGTGAGCTCGGCGAGTTCCGGCATCGCCGACTGCAATGCAATCGGCGTCAGCTCTGGATCGATGCCAACCGCGAGGTAGTCGAGCATGACCTCCCGGACGTTGTGTCGCACGTCCGCCGCGCGACCAGCATTGTCGGTGAGCGCCTGAAGATCAGCGATGAGGATGGTCTGGTGGTGCTCGCGCTGGAGTCGTACACGGTTAGCCAGCGAGCCGACGTAGTGCCCGAGATGGAGCGGGCCAGTCGGTCGGTCGCCGGTGAGGATCGTCTCGGGTGGTGATCTGGAGGCGTCATTGATTTTCATTTGCTGTCCAGCCGCGACGATCTCGTTGATCGTAAGAGTTGGAACGAGCTGCGCGGGCTCGCTCATGAGTCGTCGTTAGTCGTCGTTGGCATAAGCTCTGGTTGCGCGATGGGCCGGGTCGTGACTGATGTCACAGCGCCGTGCTTGCCCAGGTTTCTTCAATATGCTCGATATCGCTCGTCCGGGAGCGCCGATGCTCCCTCTTGCGCACGCGTGCATTTGAAAGAGCGATCAGCTCAGACCATTCGAGCGCGCCACGCTCCCGCGATCAATCCGATCGTGATGAGCACCGTGAACACGACCGGCACCGTAAAAAAGAATCGCCACGTGATTACCGTGACCACGAGAAACAAGATCGCGAACGCCCACGAAATGAATTGCATCCGCCGGAGCGTCTCGACGGACAACCGGCTGAGCTGCCATGCGACGCAGGCGGCGAAGAGCATCAGTACCGAACAGAAGTACCCGAATCCCAGATAGAAGCCCCAGTACGTCCGATCGGGCGTGCCCTGCGCCGTGAACCGAATCTCGCGCAGCGCCGTGATGGACGCGCTCACGCCCCAGCTCGGGTCGATCTTATTGAAGCCGAGGGTGTGGCCTAACGCGAAAAGGAGAAGGAGTGCGGTCACGATTCGGTAGATCGATTTCGGGCTCATGGTCGTTGGGGCAGGGGTGGAGTCGTGCGCGACGCTGCCGGTGTTTGGGCGGCGCGGTGATGAGTAAGCAATCGGTTACGTCTCATGCTGTTGGTAGATGCGCGCATGGGCGCCTCAGGTAGCCGGAAATGGCGTGCCGGATTCCAGCAGCGTCTTGAGCGACGACAGCATCAGCGGCCACGACGCCGCCGAGCCGGTGTGCGTCGCGGAGTCGCAGGCGAACTGGTCGTGCGTTAAGCGGAGGCGCGTCGTCAGCGGGGAGGTCGACTCGAGCTCGTACGTGACGCGGGACGGCGGATCGTGCTCAACGGCCGGATCCCAATGGGCGCGCCACGACATCACCAGCCGCCGCTCGGGTTGCAGGTCGAGGATCTCGCCGTCCACCGCCCTGAACGCCCCGTCGGCGATGAACGCATACGGCGCGCCTTTGACGAGCCGGCCCTCGAAGCGGGTTCCGAACGCGTAGTGCGGGGTCATCTCGCCGTCGGCGAGTGCGTGCCACACCCGCGCGACCGGGGCGCCGATGTGGATTTCATAGTCGAACCGCGGCGTGCCATTCGTCGACGACATCAGAACCTCCAATGGATGATAAGTAGGTAGCCAATCGGTTACTAATGATATTGCGCGCTGCAAGGGTAGTCAATAGCGCGCGGCGCCGTATTGCGTCCCGCGCAGATACCGATAGGTTACGGACATGGGACGAATCGCTGCCAGCTCCGACGTCTTCCGCGCCGTCGCCGACCCGACTCGACGCGCCATTCTCGACCGCCTGCGCGGCGGCGGCGCCCACGTCAACGCGCTGGCCGCCGAGTTCGAGCAGAGCCGGCCATCCATCTCGAAGCATTTGAAAGTGCTGCGCGAGGCGCGCCTCGTGCGTGAACGGCGGGTGGGACGAGAGCGCATTTACCAGCTCGACCCGCTGCCACTGCAACGGGTCGCTGGTTGGATCGAAGGATATCGGGCCTTCTGGGTGACGAGCCTCGACAACCTGAAACGCCGCCTGGAGGACCGGTGACCCAGCCCAAGCTCGAGTCCGCGCGAGCCGTCGCAGATCTAACGGACGGTGTCATCCTCGCCGTGGTCGACATCGCGGCATCGCCCGAGCGCGTGTTTCACGCCTTAAGCTCTGCGGAAATCGCCAGCTGGTGGGGATCGACGGACACGTACCGCGTCACGCACTGGGACGGCGACATCCGTCCAGGAGGATGGTGGCGCAGCGAGGGGGTATCGGCTAACGGCAAGACGTTCGCCGTCGGCGGGGACGTGCTCGAGGTCGAGCCGCCGCGCCTCCTCGTTCAAACGTGGCGCTATGAGGACACGCCGGGCGATGTCACGACCGTGCGCTATCGCATCGACGCCATCCCTGGCGGCTCGCGCCTTACGGTTAGGCATGAGGGCTTCACCGACCGCGCTTCCTGCGACAGCCACGCCCATGGCTGGGAGCGCGTCCTCGGCTGGCTCGGTGCGTTCCTGATGGGCGAGGACGGAGGGCGGAAGCCGGACAACCCATAGAGGCGGCTTAGCGGGCGCTGCGACGGAGGCGAGCGAGATGGCGCCGCGCCTTTTCCCGATTGCCGCAATCCGCCATGCTGCACCAGCGGCGGTGCCCGCTGCGCGAGCGGTCCACGAAGAGCCAGCCGCACCGCTCGCCCTCGCACTGCCTCACCGCGGCGACGTGCTCGGACACCAACAACTCGGCGGCGCTCGCGTACACCTGCGCCAAGAGGGAGCGTGCATCGCGCGCGGGCGACAGCCATTCCCACCGAACGATCCCCTTGCGCAGACCGAGACGTCGCGCCCCGGATACCGATTCCAGCCGCGTGTTGAGCTGGGACAAGCCGCGGCGCGACGGGTCGCCTCCCCGTGCGAGCGGGCGAAACAGTCGATAGAGGCTCTCGCGCGCCGTACGGACATCCGACAGCCGGCGCGGCGAGAGCGTCAACCGGCCGTTAGGCGGAAGGATGCCGGCCAGGCGCGCCCCGCGAGTGAGCTCGGCCGAGCTCGTCAGGTATTCGCGCGCTGTGCCGAACCGGTCGCCGATCGTATTCACGAAGTCGAGCGACAGGTTGCCGGCGATGAACTGGAAGTCGTCAGTCGGCGGCCGCATGGAGCCGCATGCCGACCCGGGCCGGCTGCCGTGCGCGAGCGTGCGCCGCGAGCCGCCGGTACAGCACCACGAAGAACACGATCGCGAAGGCCGCGTACGCGTACTGAGTACGCGACACTCCCACGCCAAAGGGGAACCAGATGCCGGGCACGTGGAGAGCGCTCACCTCTTGTGCGTAGAGACCGATCGACACGAGCACCAGAGCGGCCGCCGACAGCCAAGCGATGGGCCGCGACCGCCGCAGGCTTGCACTGATGATGATCACGGTCACGATGACGAAGGTTAGGCGAATCGGCGACGTGGCGGCGAGCGCGGCAGTGCTCGCCGTGCCGAGTGCGGCGGTCGCGATGAAGTCCGCCACGACGTAGAGTCCGGTGAGCGCGGCGATCACGCCGGGCAGCCACCGCGGCCGCTCGAGGCGAAACCAGTCGCGCCATGCCATGGCCCACGCGCCGAGGGCGAGCGGGTCGAGGTAGACGTAGCGCAGCACGATGGCGGTGTGCGCGCTTTCCCAAGGGGTCCAATAGAAGACGGCTTGATTGGCGCGCGCCAGTGCCGTGAGCACGAGCGCCGACGCGAGCCATCGGTAGGCGGGAGCGGATGGCTCGAACATTCCGATGGCGAGGGCCATGACGGCGAGCAGGAGCAACGCGGCTGCCTCGACGACCTCGACCACGTAGCCGAGGACCTTGGCCAGCCAGTCGAGTTTGTAGCGCGCCGTGATCGCGGCCGCGTCGCCGAGCGCCGGCGCAATGCGCATCCCACCGCCGTCGGGCAACGCGCGCATGTACGCATCGCCGGCCCAGACGCGTACCGCGATGACCAACGAGCCGTTAGGCGATTGCCCGGCGCCGCGCAGCACGTCCGACAGCGAGAACATGGCGGGGCGGGTGTTGTACACCACGGGCGCCGCGCCGTCGAAGTTGCCGGAGCCGCCCAGCAGCCGGCCGTTGGCAAACAGCTCATACGCCTGGTCGACCTCGAGCGGTCCGGCGAGTGCTAACGCAGCGCTGTCGGCGGCGGCGACGCTGACGCGCATGCGGTACCAGGCATAGCCCGCATAGCCGCGATGCCCGCGTGCGCCCCAGCCGGGCACGTATCCCGCTAGCCCGACATCGGGGTCATGGGCGCCGGCGGCCGGCGTGAGGTCGACCGTTTCCCACGACGCGTCGTCGAAATCGGGGTCGGCCCACCGGGAATCGTCGCCGGTGTGAAATCGCCATGGTCCGTCGAGCGGGACGATCGCGCGCCCCAGAGTGATCGAGACCGCGCCGCGCCCGGCGCTGACCGCATGCTGTCCGGGCAGGGACGGCACGGCGGCCATGAGCAGCAGCGCGCTCGAGACACATGCGCGACGGGACCGCGACACCTGCGACATTGGTTCGAGCAGCACGGAAATGGTTAACCCCATAAATAGCTTCAATCAGGTTAACGATCAACGCTACGCGATACGCCGGCGGCGTCAAGAGCATCCGCCGGGCGGCCCGGGCCGCGACTAGCCGAACAGCCGCGTCACCAGCGCGCGCCGGCGCTCGCTCACGGGGAGGCGGGCGCCGTCGCGAAGCACGAGCACGATCTGGCCGCCCGGTGCACGCTCCAGTTCGCGGACCTGCGCCAGGTTGACGATGGCCGATCGATGCACTCGCGCGAACCCGCCGGGATCGAGCTCACTCTCCAGCTGATTGAGGCTTTCACGAATGAGATGATGCCGTCCGCCGGCATGCAGCCGGGCATAGCAGTCATCGGCCTCGATCCAGCTGATCTCCGCGGTCGCGACGACGATGGAGCGCGATCCGATCGTGACCACGAAGTGTGTGCGGAACGAGCGCGCGCTCGACAGATCGGACCGTGACTCCGTTCGCTCGAGCGCGAGCCGTAGCCTCCGGCCCAGATCCTGTGCTTCGCGCATGGCAAGACGCCGGCATGCCCGGTCGACTGCGTCATGATACCGCCGATCTGTAAACGGTTTCACGAGGAAGTCGAGGACTTCGGCCTCGAAGGCCCGCACTGCGAACTCGTCGTACGCCGTCACGAGGATGACTGCCGGCGGGCACCACGGGAGTAGCGCGCGAAGCACACCGAAGCCGTCCGCCCCCGGCATCTGGACGTCCAACAGCAGAAGCTCAGGCTCGAGCCGCCGCACGATCTCGATCGCTTCGGCGCCATTCCGGCATTCTCCGACCAGCGCGAGATCTCGCCGTTGCGCCACGAGCTTGACGAGCGTTCGGCGAGCGTGCGGCTCGTCGTCGGCGATGACCACCCTGATCGCGCTCACCGTGGCGGAGACGTCAGATACGGCAGCCGCGCCGTTGCCACGGCGCCGCCTCCGTGCGCGTGCGCGAGCGTGAGCGAGGCGGCCGACCCGTACGTGTGCGCGAGTCTGGCGCGCGTGGTAGCGAGACCCACACCACTCTGGTTGGTTTGCGGAGGCCCCGGGCCGTCGTCACGGACGGAGATTGTCAGTGTGTCTGCCGTTTGCGTCGCAGTGATCTCGACCAGACCCGCGGTCGTCGATGTGGCGATGCCGTGGCGTATGGCGTTTTCGACAAGCGGCTGGAGGAGCAAACGCGGCACCCATGCGACCTCGGCGGCAGCGCTGACGCGCCAGACGATGCGCAGCCGATCCTCGAACCGCACGCGCTCGATCGCGAGGTACCGGCGAACGAATGCGAGTTCCTCGCGCAGCAGGATTTGCTCCGGAGCATCCTGTCGACTGAGCTCTCGGAGCAGGTCGCCTAACTGCGCGATTACATCGACGGCGGCGTCGCGATCACTCTCGCGCACGAGCGATCCCACCGTATGCAGCGAGTTGAAGAGAAAGTGCGGGTGCAGATGCGCACGGAGTGCCGCAGTCTCTGCCCGAGCGAGCTGCGCGGTGAGCTCGGCGGTGCGAACGGCGTCGGCGCGCGACTGCCAGGACAGCGATGCGGCGACCCCGATGGCGACGGTCGCGGAGTACACGATCATCGCGAATGGCACGAAACTGATGCCGACTCGCCAGGCGAATGACGCGAATGACACGTCGATCGGATTGCGCGCGATGTACGCGTACGCAGCCGCGTAGACGACAGCATGAATGGCGGAGATTCCGAGAAGTGCGGCGAGATGGACCACGACGTTGAACCGCGCACCAGGACCGGTGACTGGAAACCGCTTGCCAAGCCGGAGGATCCCTGGCGTGAACAGCGCCCACAAATACCACTCGCTCAGCTCAGGCGCCACTCCGCGCCACGACAGCGGCGGCGTCGCGAGCACGCGTGCGCTCGCCCAACGATCCAGGACTGCCAGGGACGCGATGACGGTCCAGGCCCCGAACACGGTGCGCCAGGACACGGCGGGGTGGGGCGACCAACGCGGATTCATGTCAGCGCCACCCTAGCTCCGTGGATCGGCGACGGCAAGCCGGCGTGCAGCGAGCGACGCTGGCTGCACGTGGGACCTCGCCGGCGTCATCCCCGTGGCGTCGAATCGTCGCGCGACCCATCGTCATGCGCATGTTATCCATTCTGTCTCTCGTGCTCGCGCTTGCTGCGTTCGGGCCTAACGCGCCCGATACCGTTGATGTCCCTGTCGGCTCGCCGCTCGTCGACATGCACGCGTGGCGGCCGTACGCCGGCCGCGTGCGCGTCGCGAAGATCACTGCTGGTAGGGTTACGCCGCTGGTCGACGCGACGTTCACGACCGTCTTTCGAGATTCCGCCGGCGTCCCCTTGATGTTCATGAGCTCGAACAGCGGGGGCGCCACCGGTGTGACAGTTCTCGATCGCCGTACCCTGGCTCCCTACGCCATCATCCAGCAATGCGGGACGATGCGATTCCAAGGCACGTCCATTGACGGATCCCAGTGTCAGAGTGGCGGCGCGTCCACGCCCATTCATGTCAAGCTCGAGACGCCGGCGTTCTTTGGCAATGCAGCGGATCTCGTCGTCGAAGTCCTGCCGCGCCGCACTAACGTCGTCTACCGTATGGTGCTCTGGCAGGGCAATGACTCGACCGAAACACATCTCTACCGCACGACAGGCCGCGAGCACGTTCGCGTTGGCGGAACCTTGTATCGTCGCGCATGGGTCGTGGACGATTACGTCGCGGGATCCACTGGCGGGTCCAACAGGCTGGCGAGTCGCATGTGGATCATCGATGCGCCGCCATACATGGTCCGCTGGGTCTTCTACAACACGCCGGCGCCTGGATCGGAAGTGCGGGCGGAGCAGAGTGTGACACACCTTCCCTGAAATGGCCGTCTGATGAGACCCGTTGCCGTCCCCACCACCGCACGGCGAGCGGGACAAACAGCGAGACAAGCGACGATCGCCGCAAGCGTCGCGATCGCCGCCGCGTGCGCGACCTCGCCGCATGCTCCGGGCAGCATGCTGCTGCCTGGCGCCCACGCGCTCAGAGTGCCGAATCTCGTCGATTCGTCGGCTGACGTGGCCGTGTTCACGCAGCGTCCCACCGGCGACACGACGACGCGTCTCGTGGCACACGTCGCGATGGCGGCGCTCCGGTCGGACGACGGTATCCGCCTAACGACAAACTGGACGCCGCCTTTCCAGTCCAGCGATACGCTCGTCGTCGATGCCCGGAGCCTGCGACCGGTTTCCGAGGTGCTGGCGTTCAACCACGTGCGGTATGCGTATCGATACGCCGGCGCGCACGTGACGGGCACCATTCAGCATCCCGACTCGGCGCCGCGTGTCTTCGACCAGACCTTCGACGTGCCCGTGTTCGCGTTCAACGAGGTCAAGCCGCTGGTGCGATCGCTCGAGTACCGGAGCGGGGCGCAGATGGTCGTGCCGCTCTTCTCCGAGGTGGATGGCGCCCTCGAACGCGACACGCTCACTGTCCTGGGCCGGACGCGGGAGACCGGTGTCGATGCGTGGGTGGTGCGCTTTGCCGATCCGGTGATCACGACCCGCTATCTGGTCGATGCGCACTCGCGCGCGATCCTCGACGCCGTGACGACCCAGAAGAAGTCGGGGTTCCGCTTCCACTACGCCTACGCGACCGCCAAGCCGCGCCGCGCCGGGTAGCCGCCGAACCATTGCGCTTTGCGACCGCCGTCTGCATCGTCGGCGCGTATGCGCGACGGCGCGAGGCCACCGGCGGCAGCGGTCGCTGGCCGAGCGCCTGTCGGCAGCCATGGCTGGTCTCATGCAGCGGCCCGCGGTGGAGGAGTCATGAGCTTCCTCGACTGGCTTCCGCGGCGCCGGGCATCGCGCGCCAATCCCGCACCTGCCATGACGCCGGGTGAGACCATGCATGCACGACGCCTAACGTGACCGAGCCGGCGGGCGCGATGCACCGGCTCTCGTGGCCGGGACTGCTGGTCGCCTCGTACGTGCTCCCCGCGCTGGTGATAGGGATCACGCTCTTCGAGGTGTCGTCGTTGCCGACCGGATTGGCGCGCGACGGCCAGTGGGGCGTCCTCGCACTCTTCATCGTGCTCGGCGCAGGCTTCCTCGGGATCTGGCTCTCCTACATGGGGAACGTGTACGACGTCTGGATGGGCAACGACGTGCTGGTGCTCCGGCGGGGAGTGAGGCGCCTCGAGTTGCCCATTGACTGCCTAACCAGAATCGAGGCGCCCGTCGAATCCGTCAGATTGTTTCCGGAGGTCTGGCTTCATTGGACGGACGAGACCGGCGCGCGGCGGACCGCCCGGTTCATTACGGCCCGGTCGCCGCACCTGGACGCGCTGCGCACCCGCGTCACGGAGCGGAACGCGCCGCGCCAGTCCCGGTAGCGTTGCTCGAACGGCGACGGCGTGCTACAGGGCCGTCGCGGCCGAATGTGTAAGTGCACATCAGTTCGACACGAACTACACGCGGGTGACCACGGCCCGCGCCGAGCGGCCGGGACGCGGCGCAGCAAGCTCGTCCGGCTCGTGGCGCCTCGAGGGCCTGCCTAACGCAACACGGAGAATCTGGCTGCCGAAGAGCAGCACACCCACGAGGAACGCCGCGGCGCCGATCCGGGCGCCGATGGACGAGCCCGACAGAATCGCGCCGGCGATGGCGAGAATCGCACCGGTCATGAGCACGAGTTGCGCGCGCGCCACCCGCTCCGAGAACATCTCGGCGATCGTCGGCACGTTGGGCTTTGCCTGCCCGCCATAGCGCGCCGTCCACGCGAGCATCGGAACGATCTTATAGAAGAGTCCGATCACGAACATCACGATTCCGCCGAGCAGCCCCAGGAGCACGTAGGTCGTAGCAAGACGCATGGAAAGGGGGCGGCGCCAGAGAACGATCGCGCCTAACGCGGCAGCAAGAGCGAGAAACGACACCCCCACGCCGGCGTAGCGCATGCCGATGTCGATGCGCTTGCGTACGCGTGCACGAACAAAGCAGGAGGCCTGGTAGAGAAAGAAGGCAATGCCCAGGTCCAACACTGCGGCGCCCACCCACGCAACCGGCGCGCGATGTGTCAGGAACCCCACGCCGAGGATCGGTACGCCGGCGGCGAGCGACGCCAGCGCCCGGCGGGTCCACCGTGTGTCCGCGCCGCGCGCGATCAGAAACATGGGCAGCAACCGGTGCGACACGCCGACGATCATCACGAGCACCCAGCCGACGATCGCGACGTGCAGATGCGTCGCCAGCACCCGCACGCGCGCGGCAGCAAGGTCTCCGGTGCGAAGGTTGTGGAAGAGCAGGGCGCCGAGCACGAGGGCGGCCGAGAGGTAGGTGATCGCGATCGCGATGCCCGCCCACATCTCGTCGCGCCGCCGCGCCCGCGGGAGCGTCGCCGCCACATTGCCCACGGTGAGCGCGACGCCGAGCGCGACCAGGCAGATGCCGAGGTACTCCGCGACGGCGGCGCCGCGAGCCACGCCTAACGCAAACGCGCCGACGCCGGGCGCGAACACCGCGAGGCTCGCCCAGCCGACCCGCGGCCAGCGGATCGGCGCCGCCATCGCGTTGGGCATCAACTGATAGAGCGCGCCGAAAATGGTGGTGGTGAGCCAGCCTAACGTGAACAGGTGCGTGACGCCGGCCACGCGCGGCGAGGCGAAGTCGCCGGCCGCCAGCTGCGGTGCGATCCAGACCAGACCGGCGGCCGCCGCCACCAGATAGCACGTCGCCACCGCGAAATGCGCACCGGGGAGCGCGAACCGCCCGGCGCGCGCCTCGGGCGAGAGGACATTCATGCCGAAGAGTGACCCGCGTTGTCCGCCGGTGGTGTGACGGATGTCTCACCAAGCCGAGCCGGCCGATGCTCCGCGTCGCTCTGTGACGGCAGCAACGCGTGCAACCGGTCCACGTCCGGAATCAAAATCCGGTTGCGGCCCAGTGACTCGATCAGCTTCTGCTTCCGAAGCTGCTTCATCGCGCGCGACACCGACTCGCGCGCGGTGCCGATTTCGTGCGCGATGTCCTCCTGGGTGCGATCGACCTCGATCACCACGCCGGCGTCGGTCCGCGTTCCGCTCTGCTGCGCATAGCCGACGAGCAGTAAGGCGAGTCGAGCCGCCACATCCCGGAAGGCCAGCGTCTCGGTCACATGGACGAGATGCCTGAGGCGCCTGCCTAACGAGCGAATCACCGCCTGCGCGATGTCGGGGTGCGTGCGATAGAGGTGCTCGAAGGCGGCGCGCGGCAGGAACGCCAGCCGCGACTCCTCCGTAGTCAGTGCGGATGCCGGATACGGCCCGCCGTCGAACAATGGAAGCTCGGCCACCGCGCGTCCCGGCCCTTCGACGTGCAGCACTTGCTCGCGTCCGCTCGGGTCGGTTCGAAAGATGCGCACGTGCCCCGATTGGACGATGTAGACGCCGCGACACGCTTCGCCGGTCGTGAACAACACCCAACCCGCCGGCGCCGATCGTACGACACATCGCCCGGCGAGCTGGCGCAACGCCTCGTCCTCCAGCTCGCCGAAGAGCGGAACGCCGCGGAGCAATTCGACGAGCGTATCGAGTGTCGACGTCTCGGTCATGCCGTAAGTAAACGCCGCCGAGCGATCCGCACCACTGGAGCGTATATCGCGTGACGCCCATCACGTCGCGGACCGCCGAACGCCGCGACATATTCCGGCTGAGCGGCTCGATTCCTAACGCGGGCGCACCGCCACCATCTGTGCGAGGATCCAATGTCCGACACGCAGGCGCCAACAGGACGCCGCACCATCGACAGCGGCCGGCGACGCTTTCTCATGCACGCACCCGTTCTGGCCGCGGCGGTTGCCGCGTGCGGCCGGTCCGAGGTCGGGCGACGTGCACCCAGCGCCGACACGGCAACGGGCGCGACGCGCGTGCACGAACGCCCAACGCAAAACCCGGACAGCCGCAGCGATACGAGTCTGCACCATGCGATGCCGTCCTCCTCGGCGTCGGCTCCGGGCAGCACTGCTGCAGCTGCCGTCGCGTTCCACCGGTTCGACCCGGTGCTGCCGCCGCTGCCGCACCAGCGCGTGACACGCCTCCACTTCACTGCCAGGGAAGTGCCGATCCGCGTCCGCGAGGACACGGTGGTCGCGGCGTGGACGTTCGATGGCGATATGCCGGGGCCGATTGTCCACGTCCGCCAAGGCGACATGGTCGAGTTCACGCTGACTAACGCCGGACGAATTCCACACTCCATGGATTTTCATGCGGCACAGATCAACCCCAAGACCGCGTTTCGCTCGGCCCTTCCTGGGCAATCCGTGAGCTTCTCGTTCACCCCGAAGTATGCCGGCGCTTTTCTCTATCACTGCGGAACCGCGCCGGTGCTCATGCATCTCGGTTCCGGCATGTTCGGCGCGATCATCGTCGACCCCGTGAAACCGCTGCGACCCGCGACCGAGCTGGTGCTGATTCAGAACGAGTTCTACCTCGGCCCGCCGGAGAACGGTATTTCGCCGTTTGCCTATACCAAGATGCTGAGCGAGCTCCCGGACCTGCTCGCGTTCAATGGGCGGCCGGCGCAGTATCAGGAGGCGCCGATCCACGTTCCTCGAGGCAAGCTGGTCCGCTTCCATGTCGTGAACGCCGGCCCAACCCATCCCTGTGCCTTTCACGTCGTAGGCGGACAGTTCGAAACCGTCTACCTCGGCGCGCCGCCTAACAGTGCGATTCACGGCGTACAAACGTATAGCGTCGCGGCGGGTGGCGGCATGATCTTCGAGATGCGGGCCGACGAGCCGGGGGAATACGTGTTCGTCAACCACTCCTTCGGTCACGGCCAGAAAGGCGCGATCGGTACGCTGATCGTCGACGAGTGACCGCATCCGTCGACTGGACGTCGCCTCCGTGCGCGTCGGCGTCCGGGCGCGCAGGCGCGTGCGGCATCAGATCTGCCGATCCGCGCCGACGACCACCACACTCGGCGTCAATGCACAGGCGCCGCCAGTCACCCAATAGATCACGACCGCGACGGCGAAGGCCACCGCATCGATGACGCGCGTCCCCGCGTGCGCGAGGAGCGGCGAGGGCATCACGCGCAGCCGCTGAAAGCCCAGTTGGCGGAGACGCGTCTCGAGATAGTCCTTCCGAAGGATGAAGATGTGCCCGGGATTGAAGAATCGAATCGCGTGCTGCAGACGCTGTCGTGCGCGCGACCGCGTGGCGCGGAACCACCGCTGCCAGAGGCGGATGAGCGCCCACCTGTGCGGCACACGGATGATCACTTTGCCGCCGGGCGCGACGAGCTTGTCTAACGCAGACCAGAGACGGCGGATGTCGGGCTCGAAGTACAGGACGTCGCTCAGCACGACGATGTCGTAGCGCCGCTCGTGCTCGTCGAGCGCTTGCGCACCGCCGGTGATCGTCGGGAATCCGAATCGCTCGGTCGCGGCTTTGGTCCCGGAGGCGGAGACGTCGTTCACGACCACATACAGATCCGGACGCCGTTCGACGAGGTGCGCCATGAGATCGCCGCGCGCACCGCCGATGTCGAGCACGTGGGCGCCGCGCGGGGCGAGATCGTCGATGACGCGCGCCAAGTGCCCGAAGATGCGGCGTCTCGAGAAGCGAAAGTACCTCTCGCCATTGTACATGACCTCGAACTGCCTGCGGACGAGACCCGGATCGATGCGCGCATCGGACCAAACGAGGCCGCACCGGCTGCACTCGAGGAGATGAATCAGCGTGCTGAAATAGACGTACTGGCCCCAGGATTTTCGCTTGGGCCGCCCGCCGCAGTCCGGGCATCGCCGCACGCGTTCCGCCTTCACCTCCTTGAATCCGTTGCGTCTGGCGTATCGCAGCCAGCGCGTGTTGCCATCGAATCCGACGTTGCGCTCGAGTATCGCCCGATAATTCCGCTGGTGGTTCGGCATCGCTCACCATCCTCGGTCGCATGGTTGTCGCGCCGCACCGTTAGGCACGGCCGGCGCCGCCGCGAGCGGCCAACCGCTGAGGCGGTCATCTCGTGGAGCGGGCGAATCGCCGCGCGAGTCGTGCCGAAGTGTTCGCTCGGAGTCGAGCGGTCGACGCCGCCCGTGTCAGGCGGCTGCTCGAAGGCCCAACGCATTGCCATCGATCACGAAGGCCACCGTCAGACTGGACAGTGGCCTTCGCATGGTCGACGAGACGAACCCGCTCGCCGCGACAAATGATGTCGAGGTCGGGACGGGAGTCGGCTAATGCGCGCCGGCCATCTGGCGCACGAACTGCTCCGTGCGCGTCTTCATCTCCTCCGGGGTCAGATCTTCCTTGTGGGTCGCGATCGTCCACCAATAGCCCTCGGGATCGACGATGACGCCGCAGCGATCGCCCCAGAACTGATCCGCCATGTCTCCCATGCCGCCGGGCGCGACTTTGCCGCCCGCCTTGAGCGCGCGATTGAACAACGCGTCACAGTCGTCGACGTACAGCCACATCGACACCGGCGAACCGTTGTGATCTTTCGTCGTGTTGCCGCCCATCATGTCATCGTTGAGCATGATGAGAGAATCGCCGATGCGAATCTCCGCGTGCATCACTTTGCCGTCCGGTCCCACCGCACGCGTCACTTCGGTGGCGCCGAGCGCTTTCTTGTACCACTCGATCGTGTCGGCGGCGTGCGACATCGTGAGATGCGGCGTGATGGTGTGATGTCCCTCGGGTACCGTGCGCTTCGCCTTGGCCATGTGTGCCTCCTGCAAATGAGCGTGAACCTCATCCTGATCAGTGCAGGACGGAAAGGCAAGCGGTGCAGCGTAAACTTTGACGTGACGTGCACGAGCGTGACACAAAACATCTGCGCCGCGCTCGCCTTCTTGCGCATGCGGCCGGGTTGCGGAGATAGTTGATGTAAGCATTTGCTTCGTTCGCGCGTATCACCGGCACGGGCACGATCTTTGTGCCCTCGCTTCGCTCTCCCGCGGAGGGTTTCCCGATGCGCCGCTCGCTTCGCACCACGTCGCCGATCGTTGCAATCACGACGCTCACCATTGGTCTCGCCGCCGCGCGCCCGCTCCGGCCCGCGCACCACATCACCGAGTACGCCATCCCTCGGCCTAACGCATTCCCGCACGACCCCGCGGTAGGCGCTGATGGCATCGTGTGGTATACGGACATGGCCAACAGCGTCATCGGGCGGCTCGATCCGTCGACGGGCAGGATTACGGACTACCCGACGCCGACGCCGCATTCGGGCCCGCACGGCATCATCGTCGCGCCCGACGGGACCGTGTGGTACACGGCGAACGCCGCCGGCCGGTTAGGCAGGCTGGATCCTGCGACGGGCAAGATTCGTGAATACGTGTTGCCCGCCGACGCGCGCGACCCGCATACGCCGCTCTTTCACGACGGCAAGATATGGTTCACGGCGCAAGGCTCGAATCTGTACGGCGAGCTCGATCCGGCAACGGGCAACGTGCGCATCTTTCCGCTCTCGACGCCGCACGCGCTGCCGTACGGTCTCGTGGCCGGCCACGATGGCGGTCTCTGGATGGCCTTGTTCGGCACGAACGTCATCGGGCGCATCGACCCATCGAGCGGCGCATTGCGCGAGTTCACGCTGCCGGATGCGGCCGCGCGTCCGCGGCGGCTGGTCGTCGACGCGACAGGTCATGTGTGGTTCACTGACTACGTGCAGCACAAGTTAGGAGTTCTGGATCCGGCCACGGGCAGCGTGCGGGAGTTCGCGACGCCCGGCGGAAAGGAGGCCGGCCCCTACGGCATCGCCATCGCGCCGGACGGCCGCCTCTGGTACGACGAGGCGGGGACGAATCAGGTGATCGTGTTCGACCCGAACACAGATCGCGTCGAGGAAGTGGTCGCGATTCCGACCACGGGTGCCATCGTCCGAAACATGGCGCTCGACGCGACGCGCGGCCGCCTCTGGCTCGCGCTCAGCGGAACAGGTCGGCTCGGTCTCATCACGCTCGGCGCCTAACGGGAACGACGCACACGGCATCGATCTCGATGCGGTGACCGTCGATTCCCAGCGCAGGCGGTCAATCCTGCCGTAGTACCTGCATCGGCGCGATGCGGAGGGCAGTGCGCGCTGGGATGAAGGCCGCAATTCCCGCCACGACGAGGAGGAGCGCCGCGAGCGCGGCAAACCCGCCGACACCGAGCGACGGCATCGGCAAGGCCAGATTGGCAACCAGCCTGGCCTCGCCTAACGCGAGCACGACGCCGGCGGCGAGCCCGATGGCCACCAGCCTCAGCTCACGGTCGAGGACCAGACGCAGCACGTCGCGCGCACCGGCGCCCAAGGCAATATGCACCGCGATGTCCCGGCGCCGTTGCCGCACGGCAAGGCCGACGATGCCGGCGAGTCCGACGAGCGCCATCGCGAGGCCGAGTACGCCGACCGCCGCGGTGATGTCGGCGCCGTAGCTGAACGGAAAGATCTGCTGCCGCCGCTCCGCCAGCAGCGGCGCCACATCGAACGGCAAGTCAGCCGCAACCTGCGTCGCAACATCGCGCAACGCGCGCGAGAGATCGGGCGAGCCCGGATCGCCGCGCACCAGTAGCGGCATCGATGTCTCGGCGTAGGCCTGGGCCGTCGCAGGCAGGTACACGTAGCCATTCGAGTCGTCGTCCCAGATCATGCTGTTGTGTGCGGGCGACGAGACGCCGATGATGCGGACGAACACATCTGCAGAGTCGTGACCGGGCACGATGCGGAGTGTCTGTCCAACGGGGGACACGCCGGGCCACAACAACCGCGCGGCGCTCTCGCTCACGATCGCTACCCGTGCGCTGCCGCTGGTATCCGCGGCAGTGAAGTCCCTGCCGCTCAGAACGTGCTGCCCAACGACCTTGAAGTATCCGGGAGCGACGATGTTATAGAACACACCGCGCACGTCCCCTGCCGCGCCGGCGACGTGCAGAATCGGCCACGCGGTAAACGGCGGCTGCTGGGCGCGCGCGCTCGCTGCCACACCCGATGTCACCGCGACACGCCGGGCGAACTGCGCGCGAGAGGCCGCCACCGCGGCGGGTACATTGCCCAGTGCCGTTAGGCCCAACGTCGCCGTGAGGACGCGAGCGGGCGCGAGACCGGTGTCCGCGGCGCCATACCGCCGAACCGCGAGCACGGTGGTGGCGGCCGCCGCGAGTAACGCGACGCAACCGGCCACCTGCGTCGCGACCAGCGCGTCGCGAAAGAGCGACCGGCGTACGCGAACGCCGAACAGCGTATCTTCGCCCTTGAGCTCCGCCTGCAGCTGAACCGCCGTCGTGCGCAGCGCCGGCGCCAGCCCGAATACGAACACGCTCGCGACAGCCAACGCGACCGCGTAGGCCACCACGCGCCAACTCGGCGCGATGGCCAGGGCGACCGTGCCGAATGTCTGCGGCACCGCGGCGAAAAAAGCGCGCACCAGCAGGCGCACGGCGATATCCGCCATCACGAGACCGAGCGCTGCACCGGCGGCCGCAACGATCATGCTTTCCGTTAGCAATTGGCGGACGACGCGGCCGCGCGACGCGCCGATGGCCAGACGAATCGCCATCTCGCGCCGCCGGGCGAGTGAGCGCGCAAGCAGGAGTATCGCCAGATTCGAGCACGCGATGATCAACACCCGGGCACCGAGCAGCAGTGCGGGCGCGATCGCGATCACGACTTGCGGGATCGGCGGCAGCAATGACTCGCTGGGCATGAGATCCGCGCCGACAATACGCGTCGGGTCGTTCGCCGCGCGCGCGACCCGATGCGGATCGGCAAGAATCGCTGACAATTCCGACCCGGCCTCAGCCATCGTAGCGCCTGCGCGCAGCCGTGCGTGCAGCCCGATGAAGCGATTGGCCGGATCATCGAGCCGCCCCGGCGTGATGCCCAACGCAGCGGCAGCGGGAATCGGAATCCAGAAGTCGGGCACCAGCGGATTGATCCCGATGAAGTCGGGACGCGCCACTCCGGCGATGGCGACGTGGACGCCATTCAGCAGTACGTCGCGACCGACGATGGCGCGGTCTCGGCCGAAGGCACTGGCCCAGAATCCGTCCGACAAGACGATCACCATCGGTGCGCCGGCGCGAGCATCATCGTCCGTCAGGAGCCTGCCTAACTGCGCGCGGCCGCCGAGGGTGATCAGATAGTTGCCGCTGACGATACCGGCGCTGGCCGCGCGGGCCGGCGCGCCGGGTGCGAGCTCGAGGCCGACGGGTTCCGCGTCGTAGGCTGTGAGATCCTGAATCCGGCGCGCATGCGACTCGATCGCCTGGATGTCGGAGTACGAGAACCGGAACCCGTTCACGCCGCGGGCGCTTCGCGAGAGCAGTTTGACCAGCCGCTCCGGGCGCGCGACGGGAATCGGTTGCCACACCAGCGCGTCCACCAGCGTGAAGAATCCCGCGTTCACGCCAATGCCGATGCCGACCGCCACCACGGCGATGGCAACGAATGCCGGGCTGCGGCCGAGCGTCCGGATGCCGAAGCGCGCATCGCGAACGAAGTCTTCGAGCGCGGGGAAGCCCCATTCGTTGGCGCCTCGCTCGCGGATGGCGAGCGAGTTCCCGGTGCGCCGTCGCGCCGTTAGGCGGGCGTCGCGTGCCGACGCGCCGGCGTGCTCGAGGTCGCGCGCCAGCATCGTCTCATGGAACCTCAACTCGTCGTCGAGGTCGCGAGAAAGCGCAGTGCGGCGGCCGAGGGTCAGCACGCGGTAGGCGAGCTGACGCATGCGGGCCACGAGCGCGACCACGGATCAGCTCTCCGTCGCGCGCATGACGCGCGTGATCGCGCGCATCGCCCGCTCGAATGCCGACGACTCGACGCCGAGCTGTTTGCGGCCGGCCGCCGTCAGGCGATAGTACCGTGCGCGACGCTTGGTGGGCGTCTGCTTCCACTCTGCGGCCACCCAACCCTTGGCGAGCA
Source organism: Gemmatimonadota bacterium (assembly GCA_027307005.1). Classification (GTDB taxonomy): domain Bacteria; phylum Gemmatimonadota; class Gemmatimonadetes; order Gemmatimonadales; family Gemmatimonadaceae; genus JADGGM01. The sequence goes on along the minus strand of DAHUXU010000452.1, from coordinate 439 downwards.
TGCGTTGCAGCGCGGGATAGAGCGAGCCTTCCTCGACGGTGAGCGCCTCATCCGACAGTCGATGGATGTGCTGCGCGATGCCGTAGCCGTGCAGCGACCCCAGGCTCAGAGTCTTGAGGATGAGCATCTCGAGTGTTCCGGGAACCAGCTCGCCGGTGGAGGCCATATATAGATGCTCTATGGGTTGACCACCTGATGATACGGTCGGGACGATCGATCGTCAAGTCGTCCATGCGCCCGAGCGGACGGAGCGCTTACCGATCGATCTGCGCCATCTGCGCGACGCCGTAGCGCGGGCCGGCGACCTGACCCGGCGTGAGCGCGCGCTCGAGCGACGCGTCGACGACCTGCCGGAGGTGCGCGGGTCGACTATCCACGCCGTTGATCGCGCCGTAGGCGAACGTGAAGCCGAACTTGGTCGCGATCACCACGCGGTCTC
>DAHUXU010000443.1 GCA_027307005.1 Gemmatimonadota bacterium | reverse complement strand
CGACATGACGGGTTGGGCGGCGTCGGCCGGCTCCATCGTTTCGACGCGCGCGTGCGCGAGCACCGGCGCGCCGGGCGGCGCATGCGCATCTCCGACCAGCACCACGCCGTCCATCGAGAGCGCGGCCGGTCCGGTGCCGGCGGTGTCGTCCGGCGCGATGACCAGCAGCAGCGCGCCGGCGTCTCGGAACCCTGCGGCGAGCGATGCCCACCGCGAACTGCCGAGGATTGCGTCGTGGTCGATGGGCTTGGGCCCACTCGGCAGCAGCAAAAGATTGCGCGCCGGGTCGACCGGATACGCGACCTTGTTGAGCGACACGCCCTGGAAGAACGCGTCCATGAGTCCGTACTCGAAGTCGTACGGCACGAGATCTTCGATCGGCTTGAGCTCGCCGACGACGTCGGCCACGCACACACGGCGGCGGCGCGCCTGCGCGCGCGCCATGCCCAGCGCGACTTCGGCCGCGGCAACCGGATCGGATCCGATGACGAGGGCCGACGCGCGAAAATCGAGCGCCGACGCGATGCGTTGTCCTTCTTGTTCCCACGCGGAAGTGATCGTGTGGTCGAGCGGAGAGCTCACGGTCACGGTACTCCGGGATAGATCCAGTACGACGCACCAGACGCCTTGGCCACCCGCAGCGCGTCGTCTTTCGTAGCGTACGGCCCGAGCACAACGCGATAGATCATGTCGCCGTTGTGCGGTGCTTGGACGACGCGAGGATGCGCGCCGTCGACCGCGATGGTGCGGGCGAGCGAGTCGGCCAACGTCTGGGAGCGCAGCGCGGCGAACTGCACCGTGAAGCCGCCGAGGCCGACGCCTTGCGCGGCGCCTTTCGCGCTGTCGCCGGCGGTGCCCGGTGGAGGCGGCGCCGTGGCCGGGCGTGCGCCGGCAGCGCCGGTGGTATCGGGCGCCGTCGCGAACACGTTGCCCGTATCGGGAGCCGGCTGACCGGCGGACGTGTCGCGCGCCGAGCTGTCGGCGAGGGTGAGGGCCTGGTCGGACGGCGTGTCGGGGCGGCGGAACCCGTTCCAGGTGATGAACAGCCACGTGTCGCCGGCGCCGTTCTTCACGGTTTTCTCGACGCGCAGCGACTCGCCATCGACGAGCGCGACGTCGTGGCCGGAGAGCAGCGCCAGCCATCCGTTAGGCGCGACGGCCGGCAGGTCGGCGCGCCATTCCGTCGACACGGCACCCACGAGCCGGTCGGTGCCGACGTTGATGACCCACGCCGAGTCGCCGGCGGCGGGCCGCGCGAGGACGTAGCGGCCGGTGGGATCCATGCGCAGGTCGATCGCCTGTCCGCCTAACGAAATGCGCGTGTCGATCTTGTGCGTGTAGCGGTCGATCACCACGATCGCGTCCGCCGAGTCCTGCGCGACGTAGATGCGATCACCGCTGGGCGTCGTGGCCAGCGCGCGCACGTGGTGGTCGAGGTGCACGCTCGGCACCGGCTCCAGGCCGCGGTTGCGCAGGCCGATGAGACCCGAGTCCACCGTGAAATACACCCGGTCGCCGACCATCGTACGCAGCGCGCGCCCGACGACGGGCAGGTGCGCGGTATCGGTGAGTTGGCGATCGGGCGGATGCATCTGCCAGACGGTGGTCTTGTCGCCGCGATCCGCCACGAGCAGCAGCGATCCGTCGGGCTCGGGGATCACGTCGTGCGGTGCTTCTGGCGCCTTGAACGTCCACTGGCCGGCGGGCGTCAGGCGAACGACGCTCCCGTTCTTGGCGATGCCGTACACGCTCGACCCGTCGCTCGACGCCAGCCGCGTGAGCTTGGGCTTCGCGTCGCGCGAGACCGCGCCGAGTCGCAGATCGACGCGCACCACGGCGCCCTTCTGGTCGACGCCGGTGACGGATCCCGCTTCATCGTCGAATCCGAGCACGCGCTCGAGCGCCGGCGCCTTGTCCGCCGAGGTCCAGAGTGCGGAGTCGAGCGACGGGTATGGGAATGCGCGAACGTGTCCTCCGGCTCGCGGAAACCAGAGCACGAGCGCATCGGGACCAGCGGACTGCTGGGGAACGGGATGATCGGCGGGCGCGGCGGGAGTGCGGGCGCGCTCGTTCCGACCGCACGCCGCCAGCACGAGCGCAATCGCGAAAAACGCTCTACGCACGCATGCAAGCTAAGGCAGCGGGAAAACTTGGGAAAGGGAAGCGCGCCAAAGCGCGCGCTTGTCTAGAACGGCGGGTAGATCGAGAACTGCCAGACGCCCCGGTGACCCGTCGCTTCCGTCGGGATCGCGTAGCTCCACCCGAGGATCACGTAGTTGAACATGTTGATCCGGATGCTCACACCGTGGCTGGTGAGCAGGCCGCGCACGTTGGTGGGATCATCGACGCGCACGCGATGGAGCACCACGTCCTGGCCGCCGAACCAGGCGGTGCCGACGTCGTAGAAGAACGCGCCTTCGATGGGCGGGAGCGGGATCACGCCGGCAATCGTGCCGCCGCGGTAAATCGGGAAGCGCAGCTCGGCGCTCGCCATGGCGACGCTGCTGCCCAGGAGCGGAGAGCAGCGATACAGCGCTGATGTCGTGGTCGTGGGGCAGGTGGCCTGCGCGGACGAGAACGTCGCGCCATCATAGCCGCGCATCTCGTCCGAGTACCCGATGTACTTGCGGAGCGAGTCGGCGTCGCGACCGGTGGAGATGTTCGCCATGACGCGCGTGGCGACGGTGAGATAGCTGAACAGGATCGGATCGTACCGGCGATAGTCGGCCAGATATTCGGTCCACTTGAGGCTGCCCAGCGCGGGCTGCACCTGAAAGCGGTAGCGCCGTCCGTAGATCGGCGCGGTGTAGCCCCAGAGCACGTTGTCCGACACGTAGGCCAGGAGCGGCTGCACGTAATTGACGGTGCGGCCGTTCTGGTCGGCTTCGTTGAAGCCGTCGATCTGCGTGTACGACGAGTCGAGCTGCCGCGTGAACACGAGGTCGTTGCGCTCGAGGTTCGTTAGGCGCATGCCCAACTCGACGCGCGTGAAGCGGTCGAGCGGATAGATGCCGACGCCGTACGCCTGGCGGACCATGTAGCGCGTGATGATCTGCGTCTCGAAGAATCCCTTCGCGTCGCCGGCGAGACCGTAGCCGTTGGCGAAGTAGTACGGCTGTTGATAGATGCCGGTGGAGTACTGGAAGCGGCGGGCGAGGTTCGTGTAGCCGGCGAACAGCTGGGCGTCGGCGTTGCGGCCGTTGATCGCGCCGGCGAACGCGAGCTGGTTGTTGCCGGTCATGTCGCTGAGCACGATGGCCGTGCCGCCGTACACGCCGCTCCCGAAATCGTCGGTGGCGTAGCCGACCGAGGGACGGGCCACGTAATCCGGCGCGAAGCGCACGCGGTAGCGGTAGCGCTTGAAGGTCGTGGTGTCGGGAAGCGTGAGGTCGGCGCTGTCGAGCAGCGCTTCGACGGTCACCGGCGCGCGTGCATGGGCCACGGTGTCCGCGGGCAGGTCGCCGGCCGGAGCCGACTCGGCGCGCGACGCCTCCGACGGCGCGGCATCGATTCCGTTGGGCACGAGATCGCCGGGTGTCCGTGCGACCCGGGCGATGCCGGCGCCCGCGCCGCCGCTGTCGCCGC
>DAHUXU010000433.1 GCA_027307005.1 Gemmatimonadota bacterium | reverse complement strand
ACCTCGTAGATCGCCATCGGCCCGCGGGCCGGATCCGACGACCGGCGCGACGCGAGCCACGCGTCGTCTGCCCAACGGAAGCGCGATTCGGCGACGCGCGACGCGCTGGCGGGCGGCATTTCCATCGCGAACGCGAACGGGTCGGTCTTGAGGCGCAGGTCGCCCTGCTGCGTGAGGATCTCGAACTTGTAGAGCGCGCCCGCGTCCACGCCCGGCACGAACAGCTCGAACACACCGGAGCTGCCGAGGGATCGCATGGGCAGGAGGCGGCCATCCCAGCCATCGAAGTCGCCGACGACGCTCACGCGCTTCGCGGTGGGCGCCCAGACGGCGAACGACGTGCCGCGTTCGCCGTCGATCTCCCGCACGTGGGCGCCGAGCACGTCCCAGAGGCGCCAGTGCCTGCCTTCGTTGAACAGGTGCAGGTCCACGTCGCCTAACGTCGGCAGGAAGCGGTACGGGTCGCCGCGCTCCCAGGCGCCCCCGCCGGCGAAGGAGAACCGGAGCCGGTAGCGGAGCGGGAACGCTTCGTTAGGCACAAAGGCCTGGAACAGACCCAGCCCAACGGGATCGAGCGGCACCGCGCCGCCATCGGCGAGCGCCGCCTCGACGCCGCTCGCATCGGGGTGGAACGCGCGGATCACGACGCCGCGTTCGGCGCCGCGCACGGCAGCGTGCGCGCCGAGAACGCGGTGCGGATCGGTGTGCTCGCCGGCGGCGAGTCGCGCCACATCGGCGCGCGACACCGGCGGCTCGGACACGATCTCCGGCGCGCGCGACGCGCCCGCCTGGCGAGGCGCGTCGGCGTTGCGGCGGCGTGGCGCTCGGCTCAGGTCCTAACGGTCGCCGCCGGCGGCCGGCGCGTAGCGCAGGAGCACGAGGGAGAACGGCGCCAGCGTCGTGTCGTGCTCTCCCGGCGTCGCACCCTGGCGGCCGGCCGTGTGCAGCATCTCGACCCACGTCCCTTGCATCGGCATCGTGGGCAGGGTGAACCGTCGCATTTCCTCCTGGTTGTTCACGATGAGCAGCAGGCTGTCGCCTTTGATCGGCCGGCCGTGGTCATCGATGTCGTCGGAGGCATCGCCGTTGATGAGCATGCCCAGCACGTGTGCGCCAGCATCGTGCCAATCGGCGTCGGTCATCTCGCGTCCATCGGGATGGATCCACGACAGGTCCTTCGCGCCCGATGCGTCGAGCGCTTGTCCGCGCAGGAAGCTGCGGCGGCGAAGCACCGGGTTCTTGTGGCGGATGGAGAACACGCGGCGCGTGAAGTCGAGCATCGCGCGCTGGCGCGCCTCGAGCGACCAATCGACCCAGGTGGTTTCGTTGTCCTGGGCATAGGCGTTGTTGTTGCCGTATTGCGTGCGGCCCATCTCGTCGCCGTGCGACAGCATGGGAACGCCCTCGGAAAACGCGAGGGTGGCCATGAAGTTGCGCATCACGCGCTCGCGACGGGCCAGGATGCGCGGGTCGTGCGTGGCGCCCTCGACGCCCCAGTTGCGGCTGTAGTTGGCGTCGGTGCCATCGCGGTTGGCCTCTCCGTTAGGCATGTTGTGCTTCTGCTCGTAGCTCACCAGGTCGCGCAGCGTGAAACCGTCGTGCGCGGTGACGAAGTTGATGCCGGCGTAGGTCGGGCGGTCGCTCCATTGATAGATGTCGCTACTGCCGGACAGCCGCGACGCGAGATCGCCGATCATGCCGGAGTCGCCGCGCCAGAACCGGCGCACGTCATCGCGATACTTGCCGTTCCATTCCGCCCAACCGATGGGGAAGTTGCCCACCTGATAGCCGCCCGGCCCGATGTCCCACGGCTCTGCGATGAGCTTGACGCGCGAGAGCACCGGATCCTGGTGGATGATGTCGAAGAACGTCGCCAGGCGATTGACTTCGTACAGCTCGCGCGCGAGCACGGGGGCGAGGTCGAAGCGGAAGCCATCGACGTGCATCTCGGTCACCCAGTAGCGGAGCGAGTCCATAATGAGCTGGACGGCCCGCGGATGCTGCATGTTGAGCGAGTTGCCGGTGCCGGTGAAGTCGACGTAATAGCGCAGATTCTTGGGGTCGAGCCGGTAGTACGCCGAGTTGTCGATGCCGCGGAGCGACAGCGTTGGGCCGAGGTGGTTGCCTTCGGCGGTGTGATTGTAGACGACATCGAGGATCACCTCGATGCCGGCGGAGTGGAGCGTCTTGACCATCGACTTGAATTCACCGACTTGCCGGCCCATGGCGCCGCCGGCGTACCGCACGTCGGGTGCGAAGAAGCCGATCGAATTGTAACCCCAGTAGTTCGTCAGGCCGTGTTCGGCCAGCGGACGGTCGATGGCGAAATGGTGGACGGGCAGCAGCTCGACGGCGGTCACGCCTAACGAAACGAGGTGATCGATGATCGCGTCCGACGCCAGGCCGAGGTAGGTTCCACGGACATGCTCCGGCACCTGCGGGTGCCGTTTGGTCAATCCTTTCACGTGGCACTCGTAGATCACCGTCCGATGCCACGGCGTGCGCGGCGGCCGGTCGCCGCTCCAGGTGAACGCCGAGTCGATCACCACGCTCTTGGGAACGTGGCCCGCGCTGTTGGAGTGGTTCATTTCGAGATCTTGCAGCGGGCTGCCGACCTGATAGCCGAACAGCGCATCGCTCCAGCGGATCGCGCCGCCGATCGCCTTGGCGTACGGATCGATGAGCAGGCACGATGGATTGAAGCGATGGCCCTCTTCGGGACGATATGGGCCGTGCACGCGGTAGCCGTAGAGCTGGCCCGGCCGCACGTCAGGCAGGTAGCAATGCCAGATCTGATCGTTGCGCTCGCGCAGTGCGATGCGCGTGCTCTCCACGGCATCATCGGGTCCGCTGAACAAGCACAGCTCGACGCCGCTGGCGTTCTCGGAGAAAATGGCGAAGTTGGCGCCTTCGCCATCCCAGGTTGCGCCGAGCGGATACGGTTGGCCGGGCCAGACGCGCATGGTCAGCGCTCCTCGAGGCGATAGAGCGCGGCGCTTTCGGGGAGCACGCGGACGCGCGGGGCCCCGTCCATCCGCTTCGTTAGGCGCGGCGTGTCGCTCGGCCCGCCGTAGCGCGCGTTGCGGGTGGAGAACCGGAGCCGCCACAATCGCCCGGAGGGCGGCGTCGGCACGGGGACGAGGTGGTCGGTGTCCGAGAAGTTGTAGGCGGCGAAGAGCGTGTGGGCATGACCGTCCGTTGGGCGCAGCTCGACGGTGAGCCACGCGCCATCCGGAGCGACGGCGGCCGTCAGGGCCGCGCGGCCGGGTTGGAGCGCGCGCTCTTCGCGCCGGATCGCGAGAAGATCACGGAACAGCGCGAGCGCCGCGCGCGATGCGGGTCCGGCGCCCGCACGATCGAGACGCGATCGTTCGAACGTCATCGCATCGGCGGGATCGGGCGGCGGCACATCGACGGACTCGCCGCGCTCGACGATGTCGCGCAGCCGGCCCTGGCCGACCGACGCACAGAGCGCGTCGTTCTCGTGGCTCACGAAATACAGGAACGGGCGCGTCTCACCGTATTCCTCGCCCATGAAGACTAACGGAATGTACGGCGACAACAGCAGTAGCGCCGTTGCCGTGGCGCGCCGTTCGGGCGACACGAGCGCGGCGAGCCGCTCGCCGCGCGCGCGGTTGCCCACCTGGTCGTGGTTCTGCAC
>DAHUXU010000419.1 GCA_027307005.1 Gemmatimonadota bacterium | reverse complement strand
TGATGGTGCCGGAGTTCGTCAGGTAGGCGAGGACGAGGGAGTTCGCCGTCTTGTTCTGAAAGTGCATCACGACATCGATCATCTTGTAGCCGCGCAGATCACTCGTGCGGAAGTTGGTGATCACGGCCGCAAAATCGTTCGTCTCGACACAGTTGGGTGTGCTGCCGCAAACGTTAGGCGGTTGCGTTGGCGACGCGGCCGCGGGAGCGGCGGGAGCGGCTGCGGGTTGTGCTGGGGGTGCGTCTTGCGCGTGCAGCGCCGGCGCTGTAACAAAGGCGGCGACAGCCGCCCACCGTGAAATCCGGGTGGCTCGCATTCTCCAACCTCCTGTGGCGATTCGGTTGACGGCCCTGCCCGCCGAACATTGCGCAGGGTCGGACCCAAAACCGTCAGGCGGACAAGACCGGACTTGACGGACAACGCCGGACTTGGAAGGGGGAGATTGGACGCGAGAGGGCGAGATCGGATCGGGAGGCGAGATCAGCGAAGAAGGCGGACGAACCGGAGACCGCCGGCTTCGTCCGCCGTATCGCTGTATCCGCTTTCTGTCCGGCTTGTCCGCGCGCTTTGTCCGCCTTAAAAGAACACCGGCTCTCGATATGCGCCGAACACCTCTTCCATGGCGGCGCGAATTTCGTACAGCGTGGCGTCCGCGCGGGCGGCGTCGAGAATGAGAGGGATCAGGTTGGCCGATGTGCGCGCAGCATCGCGCAGCGCGGCGAGCGCCGCGGTGCACGTTGCGGCGTCGCGGTTCGCGCGAAGCGCTGCGAGTCGTGCCCGCTGATCATCTTCGGCGCCGGCGCCGATCCTGAGCAGCGGAATCGTCAACTCGGGCTCATCGGTCACGAATTCGTTGACGCCGACGACCAGCTTGCGGTGCTGCTCGAGCTCCCACTGCTGCCGCGCCGAGGACTGGGCGATCTTGCGCTGCAGCCAGCCCGATTCGAGGGCGCGCACCACGCCGCCGGCGCGCGCGATGTCCTCGAACAGGGCCTCTGCGTCGCGCTCCATGCTTTCCGTTAGGCTCTCGATGTAGTACGACCCGCCCAGCGGGTCGATCACGTTGGGCACGCCGGTTTCGTAGGCCAGGACCTGCTGCGTGCGCAGCGCCACCTGCACCGACTCCTCCGTGGGCAGCGCCAGCGTTTCGTCCATCGAGTTGGTGTGCAGCGACTGCGTACCGCCAAGGACGGCGGCCAGCGCCTGATACGCGACGCGCACGATGTTGTTCATCGGCTGCTGCGCCGTGAGCGTGACGCCGGCGGTCTGCGAGTGGAAGCGCATCATCCACGAGCGCGGGTTGCGCGCCCGGTAGCGCTCGCGCATGTGCCGCGCCCAGATGCGCCGCGCCGCGCGCAGTTTCGCAATCTCCTCGAAGAAATCGTTGTGGATGTCCCAGAAGAACGACAGGCGGGGCGCAAAGTCATCGATGTCGAGGCCGCGCGCGAGGCCGCGCTCCACATAGGTGAATCCGTCGGCGAGCGTGAACGCCAGCTCCTGGACCGCGGTCGCGCCGGCCTCGCGAATGTGGTAGCCCGAGATCGAGATCGTGTTCCATTGCGGCGCGTGCTTGGCGGACCACTCGAATCCATCGACGATCAGACGCAGCGCGGGCTCGATCGGATAGATCCACGCGTGCTGGGCCATGTACTCTTTCAGGATGTCGTTCTGGATCGTCCCGCGCAGCTTTTCCGACGGGACCCCGTGCCGCTCGGCGGCGGCGATCAGGAAGCAGTAGAGAATGATCGCCGGACCATTGATGGTCATGGAGACGGACACCTGGTCTAACGGAATGCCGTCGAACAACGTCTCCATGTCGGCGACGCTCGAGATGGCGACGCCGCACTTCCCCACCTCGCCTTCCGACCGCGGATGATCGGAGTCGTAGCCCATGAGCGTCGGGAAATCGAACGCGACCGAGAGGCCGGTCTGGCCGTGGGCGAGCAGATACTTGTAGCGTTCGTTGGTGTCGCGCGCGCTGCCGAATCCGGCAAACTGGCGCATGGTCCACAGACGGCCGCGGTATCCGGTCGGGTGGATGCCGCGTGTGAACGGATACGTGCCCGGTGTGCCGAGCGCCGCGGGATCGAGGCTCGCCGTGTCGAGCGCCGTGTAGAGCGGATCGACGTCGCCGCCGGAATTGGTGAACGCCAGATCGCGCTTGCGGTCGGCGTCAAACCGGGCGCGCCACGCAGCGACTTCCGCGCGCAGGCGTTCCAGCTCGGCGTGCTCGTCGCGACTCAGGTCGGCCGCATCTCGGATGGTGGTCATGCGTCGATTCCTCGTCTCCGGCGGCGTGCGCCGGTCATTGCGTTAGGCGCGCGGCGTTCCGCGCCAGCAGCGTGTCCGCCACCCCGAACGGCGTCAGGGATCCCGCCTCGAGCGCCGGCAGCTGCGCATCCACCCAGGCGGCGATGTCCGGATTTCCCCACAGCCGCTGCCGCAGACGTCGTTCCACCGCCTCCACCACCCGTTCGCGCAGCCGTTCCCGCCGCCGGACATCCAACGTGCCGGTCCGTGAAAGATAGTCGAAGTGCCGGTCGAGAGCGTCCGCCAACGCGTCGATGCCTTCGCCCTTGTCGGCGATCGTTGCTAACACGGGCGGCGTCCAGTCGTCGGATGCATCGTCCTGCGCGGCCTGACGCGCGGCGTGCGCCGGGTTGCGGAGCGTCTTGAGATCGACGCCGTGATGCGCCGGAACGTTTCGCATGGCACCGCCCAACCGGAGACCCAGCGTCATCTCGATCTCGTGCCGCAACCGCTCGGCGTCCGGCCGATCGGCCTTGTTGACCACGAACACGTCGGCGATCTCCATGAGCCCCGCCTTCATGGCCTGGACGGAATCGCCGGACTCGGGCACGAGCACGACGACGGTGGTGTCCGCGGTGCGCGCGATGTCGAGCTCGCTCTGCCCGACGCCGACGGTCTCGATGAGGATGCGGTCGAACCCGTAGCCATCGAGCACGTCGGCCACCTCGCGCGTACTGGCCGCGAGCCCGCCTAACGATCCGCGCGTCGCCATCGACCGGATGAAGATGCCCTCGTCCAGCGCCACCGCCTCCATGCGGATGCGGTCGCCCAACAGCGCGCCGCCGGTGAACGGCGACGTGGGGTCCACCGCGATGATGCCGGCGGAGAGGCCGGATGCGCGGTAGCGCGCGGCGAGCCGGGTGGTGATCGTGCTCTTGCCGGCGCCGGGCGGCCCCGTGATGCCGATCCGGCGCGCCCGGCCCAGCCTCCGGTGCAGCGCGCCTAACAGATCCTCGAACCCGGCGCGATGATTTTCGACGATGCTCACGGCGCGGGCGAGCGCGGCCGGCCGGCGCGCGTCGAAGTCGGCGAGCAGGGTGCGATGCGCTTCGCGCGGCGCGGAGGACGCGGTCATCGGCGCCGACGCAAGCCTTGCAGCGGCCGCGACAACAGGTGCCACGGCACGAGGAGAAACAGCACGAACATGACGAGCGTCACGAACAGCGTAGCCACGAGGATGTACGTATTGTGGTCCGCCACGTAGAGCAGCGCGCCGACGACCGCCAGCACGCCCGTTGCCATGCACAGCACGATACGGCGCGTCTGTCCCGCGATGAACAGCTGCAGTTCCATCACGTCGCGCGGGTGCGCGCGCACGCGCAGCTCGTCGCGGCCTGCGCGCCGCAGCACGTCCCGCAGTTCGCGCGCGATGCCGGTGATCTCGCCCAGCACGTCCTGCATGCGGTCGCGCGCATCGCTGGCGCCGACCGACGCCAGCAGGGTCGCGCCCATGCGGCGGATCACCGGCGATGCAAACTGCACCGCGTTGAACTCGGGATCGTAGCGCAGCGCGATGCCTTCCGCCAGCGCCGCCGCGCGGCCGAGGTACACGAATTCGCTGGGCAGCATGATCGGCCAGCGATAGAACGTGGCCATCACCTCGTTCACGATGCGCTGCACCTGTCGCGGCTGGGCGTCGGGCGTGAAGGCGACCGACATGAGCGCCATAGCCGCATCGCGCACCGTGCCGCGATCGACTTCCGGGTCGAGCACCCCGAGCTCGTAGAAGCCGGCGATGACGCCGTCGACATCTTTGCGCACCGCCGCGAGCACCGTTTCGATGAGACGCACGCGCGTCTCGCGCTCGACGCGGACCACCATGCCGAAGTCGAGCAGCACGAGCGTTCCGTTAGGCGAGACCAACAGGTTGCCCGGGTGCGGGTCGGCGTGGAAGAGCCCGTCGATCAGCATCATCTGGGTGTAGACCTCGACCACCGTGCGCAGCAGCGTCTCGAGCGAGATGTCGCCCGAGGCGATGCGGCCCTGGAGCTGGTCGATCTTCGTGCCCTCCATGTACTGGAGCACGAGCACGCGCCGGGACGTGAGTGCACCCATCACCTCGGGCACCGCCACCCGCGTGTCGCGCACGAAATTGGCCCGGATGAGGTCGGCGTTCCGCGCCTCCTGGCGAAAATCCATTTCCTCTTCGATGCGCTTGGCGAATTCGCGCACGATCGTCGTGATCGCGCGCGTGTGGTGGTTCGGGAGGAGGATGTTGAGGTAGTAGAGAATCCGGAACGCCGCATCGAGGTCGACGGCCACCATTTCTTCGACGCCGGGCCTGAGCACTTTCACCGCCACTTCCCTGCCGCCTAACGACGCGCGGTGAACCTGGCCCAACGAGGCGGCCGCGAGCGGCTCCTCGTCGAAGCGGTCGAACAACTCCGACAGCGGTTTGCCGAGCTCGCGGACGATGACGGCCTCGATGTCCTTCGACGGCAGCGGCGGCACGCTGTCGGTGAGCGTCCCCACGTCGCTCAGGTACGGCTCGGGCAATATGTCGGCGCGCGACGCGAACACCTGGGCCAGCTTGATGAACGCGGGGCCGAGCGCCGCCACCGTGGCGGTGAGGCGTTGGGCGCGGCGTCGATGCACGGCCTCGCTCGCGCGACGCGGCCGCCCGACGATGATCCATCGCCGCCGGTCGCGCAGGAACGCGATCACAAACGGAAACAGCCGAAAGAATACGACGAACGGGCGCACGTCAGCGGGGCGCGGGCGGCTTGAGGTCGACCGCCCGGGCGGACTCGGCGCGCTGCACCAGCACGCGGCGGATGCGCGACGGTTCCGCGTCGACCACCGTCAACTCGTGGCCGGCCACGCGGAAGCGCTCGCCGGTGGACGGGATGCGGCCGAGCGCGCGCACGATGGCGCCGCCTAACGTTTGCGTGCGGTCACCGTCGCCGCCTAACGACAAGCCGATGCGCCGGTCCACTTCCTCCAACGGCGTGGACGCGTCGAGCACCGTCGGCCGCCGCTCGGCGCCCGCCGCCTGTTCGACGGCCGCCGGCTCGTCGTGCTCGTCCCGGATGTCGCCCACCAGCTCCTCGAGCAAGTCCTCGAGCGTCACGATGCCCGCCGTGCCGCCGAATTCGTCCAGCACCACCGCCAGATGGCGTTGGGCGCGCAGCATCTCGTAGAGCACGGTGCTGAGGCGCGTGCTGAGCGGTGCGTGCGCGACCTGCCGGATGGGCGCCGGCCGCTGCCCCCCCGTCTCGAGCACGTCGAACACGTACACCATGCCGATGATGTGATCCATGGACTCGCGATACACCGGAATCCGACTGTAGCCGGACTGTGCGATCGCGCGCGCCATCTCCGCGGGCGGCATCGCTTCGTCCACCGCGAAGACGGCGGTGCGCGGCGTCATGACATCGCGCACGACCTTCTCGCCGAACTCGACGAGGCCGGCGATGATGTCGATCTCCGCATGCTCGCCGATGCCTTCGAGCTCGCCCTCCCGCAGCAGGTCTTCGATCCCTTCGCGCGACGGCGCGAGCGCCCGGCGCGACGCCGGCGTGAGCGACCGCCCAACGGCGCGCGCCGCATCGAGAACGGGCGCCAGGAGAAACGCGGCGGCATCGAGCGGCGGCACGAGCACCGGGAGCAGCCCGGGCGCCCACCGGCGCGCAATGGCCCGGGGCACCAGCTGCCCGGCGATGAGGAACGCGAGCGCGAGCAGCACCGTTTCGCCGACGAGCACCCAGGGCGCGCGGCCGTCGCCGCCGCCTAACAATGCGCCGGCCGCCGCGACCATCAACGCCGTGCCGGCCCCGGCCGCGAGCACCAGACGCTGCGGTCGCGCCAGGAGCGCGCGCTCGCCCAATCCGGCCGGCGTGGCCAACCGCTGCTCGGCCCAACGCCTGAGCCAGACGCGGCTCACCGACCGCACGGCGGTCGCGGCGGCCGTGAGCCATGCCACGACGACCACGCCCAGCGCGAGCACCAATCCGGAGACGCTCACGAGACGCGCTCCACCGGCGACTCCGGCCGCTCGAAGTACACGCGATCCACGCGCCGGCGGTTCACGCGCTCGACGACGATGCGGTAGCCATCCAGCTCGAGCTCCTGCCCCGCCTTGGGCACGTGCCCAACGACCTCGAAGATGAGGCCGCCCACCGTCGAGACGTCGGGCCGGTCGAAGCGATGGCCTAACGCATCGGACAGCTCGTCGAGCGTCACGCGGCCCGAGACCCACCACCGCCGTCCCTCCTCGGCTTCGATGGGCGGCTCCTCGCGATCGTATTCGTCCCGGATGTCGCCGACGATTTCCTCGAGGATGTCCTCGATCGTGACCAGCCCCGCGGTGCCGCCGAACTCGTCGACGACGATCGCGATGTGCGTGCGCGTCGCCTTGAAATCGCGCAGTTGGGCTTCGATGGTCTTGCTCTCGGGGATGAACGACGCCGCCCGCGCGATCGATTCCCACCCCGCGGCAGGCTCCTCATCGGCGATCACCGCCGGCAGCAGATCCTTGGCGAACAGGATGCCGGTGATGTGGTCGATGGTCTCGTCGTACACCGGCAGCCGGGAGTGCTGCGAGCTGCGCACGCGATCGAGCACCTCCGACCACGGCGTGCCGTGCTCGAGGCCGAGGATGTCGACGCGCGGCACCATCACCTCGTGCACGTCGGTGTCGCTGAACGAGAACACGCGGTGCATGATGGCGCGATGCGGCGCGGGGTGCTGCGGCGTCACGATGCGCCGGAACTGCTCGGCCGTGATGTCGCGGTCGCCCTGCGCCGGCGTGAACGGCGGGAGCACGCGGCGGAGGATGCGGTCGAGGATGGCGCCGCCGGCGACGAGCGGCCGCATGAGCACTTCGGTCGAGTGCACCACGGGCGTCACCGCCGCGAGCGCGCGCGCCCCCACCGCCTCACCCGCGGCGCGCGGCATCACCTCGCCCACCAAGACGGCGAGGATCGCAATCACGATGCCTAACCCACTGGCGGCGCCCGTTACGAGCGCGTCGAGGTCGAACGCGCGCGCCGCGGCACCCCCCGCGATGAGCAGCGCGATGATCCGGGCGATGGCGAGCGCGCGCTGGGTGATATCGCGCGTGCCGCCGGTCGGCGCCTCGCCCGTCGCGCCGTTGGTCGTCATGTCGGATCCCGACAGAAGCGCACCGTCCGCAGCCGCGAGGACCGCCGCCCACGCGAGCGCCAGAAT